>JAZNJU010000052.1:0-19564 GCA_045578205.1 Clostridia bacterium
AAAATATGATATTATATAAATAATCTTTTATGTAGGACTGTAAGAACTTAGATTATCATTATATACACTAAGGAGAAGTTATGGAAAATATATCTATTACCACTCTAGAAGATTTTAAACAAATCCTGGGAAATATAAAAAGTAGTGAAAAAGTGCGTATTTATATTAACGATGGATTTCATATTGATGTGTTAGAAATTGTGAAAATCTATAATGATCTTTTTTCTCAAAATACTTTTGATGAAAATTTTGTAAACTTATGTATAAACATTCACATTGACAGTCCTGAAGATTATGATAACTTTTTAGACCGATATTGTGAGGGAAACAAAGTTGAATTAAGCCCTATATTATCAAAAGTCGAAGTAGCATTTATAATTAATCTTAATGAAAAATCAGGTATATCACTACTTTCGCAATACCAAAATTCTATTTTCCCTAAATTTGCCTGTTCTTGTAAAAGCATGTCGGCAAGGATTATAAAAATAGTTAATATGAGCGATGTACAGCCATTACATCAAAGCATGCCAGAATTTCAACTGTTGATACGAAATAATGTTAACATCTTTAACCACGAAAAATATAAGGACAAATACATACTTTTAAGTATTGATGTAAGCGAAAATGGTTTTGATCTAAATAAATTGCATAATAATTTGCTAATATGTTGCAAATATCAAAATTGCTGCAGAGGGTTTGTGCTTAATATTATTGGAGATTTATCAAGAATAAAGCCTTACGTACAAAATGCTATAACAGCGAATGTTTTTATAATCTGTAATAATATGCTTATAGAACCTGATTTGAATTCAGTAGGCAAGTTACCACCAGCGATATTTTTCAGACCAGAAGACTTGTCTTTTTTTAAATCGCCTTTGTCCCATAAACATTGGACGTTGGTATCAGGCAAGGAAAAAATAAGTGCAAAAATCTTCTGTGATGAACATGAAAAACGATATTGGACATACTTGAGAATGTGTCAAAAATTTTTGTTTGAGGAGTTTGATGACAACGCATCAATGGAATATACAAGACTACGTAAAGAGGCATTTTCAAGCAAATTTTTTTTCGAAGAGTATGTTGATAAAATGCCCTTTTTAGCGATTTGTATTTTCTCTATATATGATAATTTTTATAGAAGCAACTTGCTCAAGCAAGCAAAAAAAATTTATGGTAAAAAAACACTAAAAATAGAGGATTTATTATTATCCGAACAACGAAATCAGAGTTGGGATGATTATAAAAAATATCAGTCAAACAAAGATAAATATGATATAAAGAATCTTTTTGCTTATGATATAAAAGGTGGAATCCACAAAACCGTTGTATCTGAAATTTTCGAATGCCTTTCTATAGCGGAAGGATTATTACAGATATTAGAAAATGCAGTTTTGCATGCTGGCGGGGGCTTGTTAAGTATGCGTATTTACAGCCGTGAAGTGGGTTTAGAAAAAGAACACCATAAAAAAGAACATCATGTTAAGTACTTGGATAGTATGTATACAGAAGATTATTTCAAGTACAAAAAAGCTAATTTTTATCTTGAAATTTTAATTTCTGATTTGTCAGAAAAGTCAATTCCTATGAAATTTGTCGAGAATCTTTTAGCTGATGAAAATAAGGGGAATTATGAAAATCTTCTTTCCCTCTCTAGTTCGCTCGCGAAACCCTATGATTTTTCTCCTGAAGAGATTATAAAGATTTTCAGTGATGAGACTCATAGTATGGAGTATTTTTTTAGTGAAATCACTGATGATAGATTAAAAACTTTTCGACAATTATACTACAGTATAGATGAAAATTTAGTGCATCATTACGGATTGGAAATTTTTAATAATATATTGACTGTTCGAAATGGGATGTTTAGCGTATGCGGTTACAATCTTTGTCAAGATAATTTGGAACTGATTTTTAACAACATATTTGAACAAGAGGTAGAAAAAATACAGTATTTATCGAATGATATAAAAAAAGAAGTTCTAGAAAGAATATTTTCTATAAAGGAGGAGAAAAAGCGAATAGTTCGTGAAAATCTTTCTATAAACAAACAAATCTCAGGGACAACATATTCAATCCTTTTTCCATTGGTTCATTCGGCTTTAACCGAAAATGCATTAAGTATTGAAAATGTATTTGATTGTAGTGAAATCTCTGATGAAACATATGTAGTAAAACCAATTAACTCTGCAGATTTATTGGGTGATATTGACTCAAATGTGTCATCCTATAATATTGTTAATAAGATTTCAGAGAATATTTATCAATCATTTGACTATGGTGATGTGGCTTGCATTTTTTTGTCCGATATTACACAAGAAGATGCATCTTTAAGGCTAAGTTGTTTCGAGGAATTGATTAAGGGCATTGTTTTGTTTGCTTTGAGAAAAATTAATATTGATAATGTTGCCATTATGCCAATTGCTATTGTAAATTTGACATCTTTTCAATTAATAGAAGCTTGTAGAATAATTTCAATCTATTATGCGAAGGAAGTTATAAAACATACTACAACAATAAATCCGTTTGAAAAAATGCCTATTTATCTAAAATGTGCCGAAAGTGGCAAGGAGATTATTTTCAATGGCAAAGACATAGAGTCGGTGCGAAGAAATGTGGTTAAAACTGCAATGGTAGATGGGACTATGTTTGATGAACTGTCCACAATAGTTGAAATTCTAAAAAAAGAAGCAAAATAAAGTTGTTATATTAAGGAGATAATAAGCTATGAAAACTACAAGATTTCCTTTTCAATATATGAATTTCCCAAGTAAAAACGGCTCGGAGATGCCTTTTATAAAACAGGTAGAAAGTGTTCTGGGAGAAGATCTTCAAAAATCAAATATTTTTGGATGTAAAATAAATAATTGTCATACACATGCCGGTTCTAAAATTCATTTTAATGATTTTGTAGAAGCTGAGTTGCTTTTTCATAACAGTTATTATAATAGATCGTTTGCAAAGTTGACTTTTGATTGGATTAGAAGTTGCTATATTGAGGAACAAAGAGAGAAGTATAAAGGCATTTTATTAGTTGGATATGAAAAATACTCAGAGTTGTATCTACAAGAATTAAATGATCTTCTCAAAGAACGTTTGGGAGTAAAATGTGGATATTGTGTATATGAAACAGTAGCAGAAACACAGCCTGATGGATCAAGAAAGAACAAAATAGAATTAAGAAATTTTCAAAAATACTGTAATGAACAAATAATATTGAGGTGCGTAGCAAACACGGTTGACCAGAGTGTTTCTACAGATGGAGCAACGGAATTAGATGTTTTTGATATTAAACATACATTATGCATTTTTATAGTTCCAATAAACACAACACTATCAACTATGGATAAGATGGTGGCGAAATTTTGTCAGAATGTTTTATTAAGTGGTGTAGAAGAATCAGAATTTGATAAAATAGAGCGTGAGCATATCTGTTTAATAACTCTTCGAAATGATTCTTCAGGTGATTCAGAAAACACTAATGATTATTGGGAATTTAATTCGAGTAATAACGATTGGCTCATACCGAAAAACGGAAGATTTGAACACTTGACAAACAATCAAAAAATAAGAAATTTGGTTGCGATACCATCAGTATGGTCTCAGGCTAGAAAGTGCAAGAAATGCTACCCAAGCTCTGTAGTGACGGAGGAACCTATGTTCGGTGTAAACAGAGGATCTGTAGTTCCCATGCTGAGAGTTGGAACAACAAAAATATTGACCCCAATAGACACTGCTAAAAATGAAAAATCGATTGAAAATCTTTTAAAAGTATGTACACTTTCTGATTGTTTGCTTTATAACCATACATCAAGAGGAGAGAACCATTATCAATATTATTTAAACACAGATAAACTTATAAAAAGCAATCGTAATAATATAGAAACCTATTTAGATACTATAAAAAAAGATAAAGTATTTAATGAGGCTGATGATGTTCAGATTTTTGATTTTTTGGTGGCACCACGGCACGAATCAAATGCTGAATGGGTTCATTTAGTACACAAAAGAGTATTCAACGGTGCGGCAAGAATTATTTATTTTGATGTCGAGAAAGAATATAGAAGCAATTTGAAAGCGAAATACAGCGATTTAATTTGTGGCTTAATGAATATTAAAGAAAGCAATCAAAAATTCTCAATTCGTTTTCATTTTGTTGATGATACTATTCAATCGGGTGCAAATTTTTTGCGTGCTAAAAATCTAATTACTTCATTATCCAATGGTTCGGAAAATGTAAACATTTTTGAGTCGGCATTTATTTTAATTAATAGATTATCTTTGGATACACGTAAATTTTATTTGGAGGATGTCAATAAGTTTTTTTATTATATTGACGTCAATATTTCCCCTATGAGAAGCTATGAGGATGCATGTACATTGTGTAAATTAATTGCTGATTATCATAATATTCGCAACCAATGTGCTACAAATAAAATGGCTGAAGTATGTACACGGGTAATCAGTAGACACAGTCTTTTACCATTTAGTAATCAACAAATGTCTAATGTGGATACTACTTGGAGTTCCCAAGAGAAGAAATTAGTGTTTTTTATTACACATTTGTTGAATGAACGGCTTTCAAACAACTTAGTATTAGAAGAAATTGAAAGGCCTCTCTCTATAGAAACAGAACGAAACAGTGTTGAGATTGAAGGCTTACTTTTTTTATACTTCAACAATGGTGACAGAATCATATCAAAATACACATCGTTTAGCGGAATTGAAACTCTGATATGGAAGGTTGCTTTTATTAAGGCGATCTCGAGACCATTTTTTATTTATCATATTAGACAACGTCAAGCTGCTTTTGCATTCTGCATTAAAACGCTAAATGATTTGTTGATTACTGATAAGAATATAGATAATTGTGTTTTAGTACAGACTTTAGTAAAGGCTTTGGCTGACTTAAATGCTAATTATTTGATTAGATGTGAAGTTTTGAAAAATTTGATTAGTTATTCAATTGCTGGAGATACTTATTCTAAGGATATACAGGCATATGTCACAGAACAAACACAAAAGTTTTATAAAAAAAGATTATTTAGAACAGAATCCTTGTTGCATTATATTAAGAAAGATGTTGTTTTATCAAGGGATACGACAAAATCATTATTGCTTGAACATATTCTTATAAATAATAACGAAACGGGATTTTTCTATCCCGAAAGACAAATTAAATCGATTAATATAGATGACTTTTTGGCTGATAACTCGTTGACTGTAAAAGGTCTTTTGTATCTTGAAAACAATGTAATACTAAAAAGTGGATTGTCAGACAATGAAGCTGGAAATAATCTTCAAAAATTGTTAAAAAGTATAAAAGGTGACGACTACTTGTATTTTTTCAGTAATTTAAATGATATTTGGAAATTAAATACTGGTAAAGCGTTAAAGCTGGCATCAGATGTTTTGATAAAGTACGACAGTCTCGCAACAGCAATTAAACAATTTTCTGGAGAAGGACATGAAAAAAGAAAAGATTTAAGTAAATTAATTGACGATTTGTTCTATTCTATAAATGGTGATAGCAAATCAAAATTACAAACGATTGCATTTGTGTACGATAATCAAGAACCGAATCCGTTATTTCAATTTTTTACTTTGTCGGGAAATCCTGCGGACGGAACGGAAATATTGGACAAATGTAAATTTGGGAATTTAAAAACATCTCAGGCTTTTTTTTATGATAAAAATCTGGAAGAAATTCGTTCTAAATTAGAAGTAGCAAATCGACAAAACTTAGACATTTTCTTCATGGAAGACCATCTAACTACTAATGATTTAAATTCTCTTGAAGAAATACCAAAGACATTAATTGTTCGTTTTGGGACTAATAAAATTTTGGAAGAGTCTGTATACTTGCAGATTTGGGGATTTGATAAAAAAAATATAAAACATTGGTTTTCGCTGAAGCTATTATTGACTTTGCGTGAAAATTTTGTTCAATTGATTGATAAGGTTAATCTTCAAGAATTAGTTGAAGAGCGCAAAATTGACGCACAAAAAGTGGCGTTAGCTATAAAAAAAGCGACTACACATGCGCAATGTGACAAGTATTATAAATTGGATTTTCTTCATGAAAATAATTCTAATGCTGAACAATTTTACAAATACTATATTGAGAAGGATGATAAAGCAACAAAAGTTTTACCTATATTATATGATAAATACATTCAACTATTATCTGATGATTTTCTTGCTTCTATTTACAAAAAAATAATTAACAACCAAGACTGCTTTAATAAATCCCTAGCAGAATTAGGAGTCTTGGCAAAAAAATTGGACAATGTTTGGTTCGGAAATGCTAAACCTAACTGTAAAGATGATGTTGAGTATATAAGCGATCTTTTTGCTCCTCACATGTTGGCAAACAAAAAAATCAATATCACCTTATATAGGGGGAATACTATCGAAAATGTGGAGTTTGATGTTAGCATTAAATTGAATATCCCTAAAGATGATTGGGATAAATGCGCTATACTTTGCTGGAATGGCGAAATTAGTTCTGATTTATCTTTAGTGGTTTTATTTGTCTTAATGATAGTAAACGCTGCAGAACATGGAAGTGGTGATGCGATAGAAATAGTTATAGCAAATGATGGTATTAGTTTTGTCAACAAAATGCGTCCTGGTTTAACAGGTACTTGTAAAGAAATTGAAAAGCAAATTGAAAAAAACTATTCTATACCACCATGGGTGATGCAAGATCAGCATTTGACTCTTTGGACTTTATATCATGCTAAAAATATCATAGTTGGTGGGAATGACGAATGTATTACACCTAAAATCGAAGTTGTTCAAAATGATGAATATTTAATTTATAAAATCAAAATTAACATTGTACGAAATATTTAGGAGGTAAAGATGACTAACAAAATTATTTTTTTTGATGATCTAAAAGATATTTTCAAACGAGGAATAGGATATTTTTTAGGAGATTCTGAACAGAGTTGTGGGAGTATACAAGTTGCTTTTAATGATGTATTTGGTAACGAAAGCGAGAAATGGGATCTTGAGTTTTATACTTTAAAATCAGATGAATGTTCAAGTGATGATTTTTTGCATTTTATTAATATCGAAACAATTGAAACTCAGATCATGAACTCTATTAAAGAAACTGAGAATGTTTTTGTAATAATGGATGCGTATTGGAATGAAAGTGAAATAATCAGAGGTAGAATAATAGATACATTAATGAAAAATCAAGATAAAATATATTTCTGTATTTACAGTACTGTATCTACTGACAAAATAGATGAAGTCAAAAATCAATTAGAACAGTGTGGATATAGGAAAAATGCTAGAATTTTTATGCTTGATAGAGCGGATAGCGGTATCTTATACAAAGAGTGCAAACGTATATTTCAAAAACTGAGATTAATTGTCGATGATAAGGAATTATGGAGAGAAAATAAAGATTTAACTAGTAAATAAGGGTGAGAATATGATTAATTATAAGGCAGTAAAACAGATTTATAATGATATGTCGCAAATTCCGCGCAAAAGCAAAGGTGGGCGTAAAATTTTTCATTATACAAACACTGAAGTGTTGGATATAATTTTAAAAAATGCTACACTAAGAGCATCTCATGTTTTATATCTAAATGATGCGGAAGAATATTATCGGGGGATAGATATCATTCAAGGTGCCATTGATAAATATAATTTCAATGAGTTAAGTGAATCGCAAGGAATCTTCAGCATATCTTTTTCACAAGGGGAAGATCTTTTATCTCAGTGGATTACCTACGCAAAGGAATCTGGAGTATCTATGGAATTTGATGATGGTTTGATGTCTCTAGAGGAAGCAGAAGGAAAACCTCGGTTTGTTTTTGGTATTGAAGATAATATTTCTGATAGTGATGAAAAATACACACATCTTGTGTTTGATACGTCAAAAGTATTGAACGAAATAATATATGCGCCCCAAAATGATGATGCAGTTATATCGTACATTAAAAACGGTTATCAAAAGACTTGCGAGACTGATGTCGAGGGAATGCCACTTTATGCTACATATATTAAAGACATCTCGTTCGAAGCAGAAAAAGAAATACGTGCAGCGTTTATTTATCATCAATTACTAGATAGTCTTGAGGAAAGTGCTAATGAATATTATCCCAAACTATATTATTATAGAATGGACAAAGGTATATTAAGGCCATTTATTAATGTTCGAATAATGCAATTATCCAGTACAGGGCGTGATGACAGTGGAGAATATTCACCTATGCTTCCTATAAAGGCGATAACAATTGGTCCATCTGGAAGCCAACAAGCCGTATTTGATAGCGTAGTTCATAGAATAAAATATGGAGAGTTAAAAGTGTATGATTATACAAGCGACGTCAAACGATTTAATGATAATTTCCATTCCTATTTAGGGGATGTTTGGGATTGGGTTGTCCAAAATATCGATTCAAATATTTCATCAGTGGACAATCCGGATATAAAAGAAGGTATTGAATGTAATCTTGTTGCTCAATGGAAGCAAAACAATCCAGAGAAAGGTAGTTTAATTGACAATACATATTCAGTTGAAGAATCTTATACGAACAACAATATAACACATATTATTCAGGAGATAAATAAAAATTTTTACTTCTCCAATAAAGGGATTTTAATTAAAAAATCTAAAATTCCATATATATTTTAGTTAAGTATAGGGATCTCCTATACATTAACATCTTTATCATTAAGTCAAATTCTAATAGAATTCGCAATATATTCAGACGAACATTGACTTCAATTCAGTGGTAGTTTGAGTGTCTGTACTAATATAATTAAAAGAAAACATAAATCCGAACATTTTATCAATTGGTAAAATGTTCGGATTTTTACTGTTTGGTGCGGGCGAAGGGACTTGAACCCCCACGATAAGATCACTAGATCCTAAGTCTAGCGCGTCTGCCAATTCCGCCACGCCCGCATATTAAGTTTTTGCCTCATAATTTTTACACGGTAGAGGTACACCGAGGAGGAGCATATCGCTTAATCCTCATATATGAAAACGGAAAAAACCGTAATCAACAATAAAATCACATACAGGACGGAACCTAAATCTGGCGCGTCTGCCAATTCCGCCACACCCGCATAATTATTAAATTTTCTCTTTTTTGTAATTTAGTCTGCCAGCCGCCAACATTTACACAGTTAAGAGTTGAATATTTAAAATTCACATTGGATATTCTATCATACATTGCATACTTTGTCAATCAAAAATGACGGTAAGACTTTACAAAAATTCTGTTTTGTGATATCATACACAAGGTATTTTATTTTATAGTCAAGGGAGGTAAATTATGAAAAAATTTATTTCTTGGAATGTAAACGGACTTCGTGCTGTTTGCGGAAAAAACTTCTGCGACGTATTCAAAAACCTCAATGCAGATATATTTTGCGTACAGGAAACAAAACTTCAGGAGGGTCAGATAGAACTTGACACAGAGGGGTATTTCCAGTTCTGGAACTATGCCGAAAAGAAAGGCTATTCGGGCACCGCAGTTTTCACCAAAGAAGAGCCTTTGTCTGTGACATACGGTATAGGTATTGACGAGCACGACAAAGAGGGTAGAGTCATAACCTTGGAGTTTGATTCATTCTTTTTTGTATGCGTATATACTCCCAATTCACAGAATGAACTCAAAAGGCTCAGTTACCGCATGGTGTGGGAAGATGCTTTCAGGGATTATCTGTTGGAACTCAAATCCCGCAAATCTGTAATTGTGTGTGGTGACCTCAATGTTGCTGCAGAAGAAATAGACCTGAAGAATCCAAAGACCAACAGACATAACGCAGGTTTTACCGATGAGGAAAGGGAGAAGTTCCGCACGCTTAAGGCAAGCGGATTTACGGATACATTCCGTTTCTTCTATCCCGATATGACAGACATATATTCCTGGTGGTCCTACAGATTCAGCGCCAGAGAAAAGAATGCAGGGTGGCGTATAGACTATTTTCTGTCTTCCGATGACTTAAATTCCAAACTCGTGGATGCCAAAATTCACACAGACATCATGGGATCTGACCATTGCCCTGTAGAATTAACTATAGAAATTTAAGGGTTTTACAAATGAATCACGTTATATTTTTCATAAAACACAATGTAGTTATGTGCATCGCCTTTGTTGCGGCAATTATGACCTGTATTTTCGTTCCGCCCGATGCACAGTACATAGACTATTTTGATTTCAAAACACTTTCCTGCCTCTTTTGTGTTTTGGCAGTTGTGTGTGCATTCAAGAATATCAATTTCTTCTACATACTTGCAAAAAGTGTAGTAAGGATTTTCAAATCCGCGCGGTATGCCATACTGGCACTTGTGTACATAACCTTTATAGGTTCCATGCTCATTGCCAATGACATGGCGCTTCTTACGTTTTTGCCTTTGGGGTATTTTGTCCTCACAACCACAGACAACAGGAAGTATATGGCGTTTACATTCATTATGCAGAACATTTCCGCAAATCTCGGAGGAATGCTCACGCCATTTGGAAATCCGCAGAACTTATATCTCTACACAAGGTTCAACATTCCAAACGGCGAATTTATGAGTATAATGTTTTTGCCGTTTGTAATTTCAATAGCGCTTATAACCCTTTGTTGCTTTTTTGTGGAAAACAAACCGCTTTCAATAGAGGAAGACAAAATAAGGCTCCCTGCAAAACGTACTGTGATATATTCACTTCTTTTCATTTTGTCCATAGCAATAGTCTTCAGAGGTATTCCGTACTATGTTGGTCTTGTGATAATTCCCCTGGTGTTGGTATTTATGGATAGAACTGCCCTCAAAATGGTGGATTATCCTCTGCTTCTGACCTTTGTGTTTTTCTTCGTTTTCTCGGGGAATCTCTCCAGAATTAATGCGGTGGAAAGACTGTTTTCTTCACTGCTGGAAAAAAGCACACTGGTGTTCAGTACACTGTCCTGTCAGTTTATAAGCAATGTGCCGTCGGCAATACTGCTTTCACGGTTCACGGAAAACTATGCGGATTTACTTATCGGTGTAAACATAGGCGGAGTGGGGACGCTCATATCTTCTCTTGCAAGCCTTATAACATTTCGTGAATACACTTTGCATAACCCCAAAAAGACGCTAAGTTACATAGGAAAATTTTCTGCATTCAATTTTGCATTCCTCGCAATACTCTTAGGCTCAATGATTGTTTTCAGATAAAATATAAACAGATGTTATTCCAATGCGGAAAACATCTGTTTTTTGCATTCCAAATAAAAAAGCACTCTCCGATTCTAACGGTGAGTGCTTTTGATGTAGATAATAATTATCTCTTGGAGAACTGTCGGGGCGTAAAGAAAATATGCCGGTGGCATATTTTCAGACTCGACCACCGAGCGCTGTGCCGAGGCGGCCGAAGGACGACCGGGGTAAAAAAATGCACCCACCGGAAAGGTGGGTGTGTTTTTTTATCTCTTGGAGAACTGAGGAGCGCGACGTGCAGCCTTTAAGCCGTACTTCTTTCTTTCCTTCATTCTGGGGTCTCTTGTTAAGAAACCTTCTGCCTTGAGGGCAGTTCTGTAAGTTTCATCAACAGTAAGGAGGGCTCTGGAAAGACCGTGTCTTATAGCACCTGCCTGACCTGTGAAACCACCGCCGGTAACCTTGGCAATTACATCGAATTTACCTAAAGTATCGGTAGCAACGAGGGGCTGTCTAACAACAACCTTGAGTGTTTCTAAACCGAAATATTCGTCGATGTCTCTATCGTTAATAGTAATTTTGCCTGTGCCGGGAACTATTCTAACTCTTGCAACAGAACTTTTTCTTCTTCCTGTACCATATAACTCGTTTGCCATTTTGGGTATCCTCCTTATTTAATAATTCCTGTGTAAACTTCAGGATTCTGTGCAGCATGCTCATGCTCTGCGCCTGCATATACTCTGAGTCTTGTAAGAGCCTTTGCGCCAAGTGTGTTGTGGGGGAGCATACCTTTAACAGCAAGTGTAACAGCCTTTTCGGGCTTTTCTGCCATAAGTGTCTTATACTTGATTTCCTTAAGACCGCCCACATAACCGGTGTGATATCTGTAATACTTCTGCTCAAGTTTGTTTCCTGTGAGAACAGCCTTGTCAGCGTTTAAGATTATTACGAAATCACCGCAGTCAACGTTGGGTGTGAATGTAGGCTTAATTTTACCTCTGAGGATAGAAGCAGCAGCGCTTGCTATTCTACCGAGACTTTTGCCTTCAGCATCAATAATGTACCATTTTCTTTCTACTTCAGCCGGTTTAGCCATAAATGTACTCATTAGATTAACCTCCGTGTTTTTTTATTCAACATCTGGTATTGTAATATATTTTAACCAATATGTCAACACTTTTTTGGCAGAAATTTAATTTATAAAACGAAATCTTCTGTTTTCTCTTTAAATCTCTCTCAATCTCTCTCAATCTCACAACTCAATTTACTTTTTTGCGTTTTGAAATGTTTAAAAAACGGCAAAAAAGCCTGAAAACGGAAGAAAAAATTAAAAAAGCGCAAAAAAATAGCCGCTATCTGCGGCTGCTTTTTTTCCTTACATGAAGGAGGGAAAATGAAAAAAGTTTTGTGGTATGAATACATCATAACATCAAAATGCAGATTTTTCAATCCCATCTTTTGACGAAAATGTCACTTTTTAACTTTCTTTTTTGTGCACAATCAACAATTAGAAGGCTTCATCTTCCAAAGCGGAGAGGCTTGAGATTTTTTTCTTTATTCTTTGCAAAGCATTATCTATTGATTTTTCGGTTTTTTTAAGGTCCGTGGATATTTCCTGATAACTCTTTCCTTTTATATAGCCCTTCAACACTTCAATTTCATATTTGCTCAGTGCATCATTGAGTTGCTTTTCCAGGTGGTTTAATCTTTCTTTGTTAATCATAATTTCTTCGGGGTCAGGGTGCTGGATTTCAAGCAGGGATTCTATCATGGTGTTTTCGTTCTCTTCGTCCACATTTTTGTTGAGGGATACATATGAATTGAGAGGCAGATGCTTAAGCCTTGTGGCAGTTTTTACCGCTGTTATAATCTGTCTTGTAATGCAAAGGTCGGCAAAGGAACGGAAAGACGACCCGCTTTCGGGATTGTAGTCCTTAATTGCCTTGTACAGGCCAATCATACCCTCCTGAATTATATCCGATTTTTCTGCACCAATCAGAAAATAGGTACGGGATTTGGCTTTTACGAAGTTTTTGTATTTATTGAGGAGAAATTCCACTGCCTGTGTATCGCCGATTTTGGCAAGGGAGAGAATTTCGTTTTCTTCCATTGTTTCAAAATTTTTTGTCTTCATTAATATATCACCACCGACACGAGTTTATTTTATATGATATTTCACCTTTTGTCAAGACAAGCAGTTCTATTTGGGAAAGTACCAAAATATACTTTTATTGAGGTGATAATAGTGAGTTTTCTTGCGGATGTTCTTCCGTATCTTCACAGCGATATTGCAAAGCAGATTTCCGCTTATTCCCACTCAAACTACATAACGGAAATACGGATTAGTCTGTTTCGTCCTGTTCTTGTAACAAACAGGGAGCGGGTTTGCATACTCGAAGATTCTTTCGGGCTTCCGCTGGTTGCAGACAATGTCAGGTTTTCGTACACGGTTTCTGCCATTACCGCAGGGAGCGCATACAGTGTGGAGCAGACGCTGAGACAGGGGTTTGTTACTATACGGGGAGGACACCGTGTGGGAGTTTGCGGAACTGCAGTGGCGGACAACGGAAAAATAAAAACCGTTAAAGACATATCTTCGCTATGTTTTCGTGTTTCTCGGGAAATAGTAGGTTGCAGTGAAGATTTATGCAGAGAACTTGTTGGTGACAGAGGTGTTTTGAACACTCTCATTGCTTCACCGCCCGGTTACGGAAAAACCACGATGCTGAGAGATATATGCAGAATACTTGCAAGCGGAAAAGGAATTGTCCCCATAAAAAGGGTCGGCATTGCCGATGAACGCGGAGAAATTGCCGCGATGAATAACGGAGTTTCCCCTTTTGATTTGGGATATGGATGTTTTGTTTGTACAGGTCATCAAAAGTCATGCGCTTTCACTTCAATGCTCAGGGCGATGTCGCCCGATGTTCTCGTCAGCGACGAAGTCGGAACCGATGAGGACTTTCGGACTATAGCCCGTGCGGTGAATTGCGGAGTAAGTGTTATCACAAGTATTCACGCATTTGACATATGCGACCTTAAGAGACGTTTTGGCGGAGAACTGAAATTATTCGATATTGTGGTGTTTCTTATGAATAAAAACAGCAGGTTCAATTTGTACAGGAGGGATAAAGGTGATTATTAAAGCCATTGGAATGATAACAATTGTGCTTTCGTCAGCACTTTTGGGATTTGGATTTGCAGAGTGTATGGCAGCCCGTGAGAGGGAACTTGAAAACCTTGCCTCTGCGGTCGATCGTATGATAGGAGAATTGTCCTACACACATCTTGCAATGAAAGAAATAATATTTCGGGTATGTCCCTTTGTGATGGGGGAAGCCCGGGAAATGTTTGAGGATATGTGCACTTGCATACAGAAAGGTGACAGTGTAGCCTTTGCCTGGTGTAATGCTCTGGATGCTACAGCACAGATGATGTCGCTAAAAAAAGAAGATGCCGATGCACTCAAAAAGTGTTCCTATCTTTTGGAGGCCTATGAATTGGAGGAACAGAAAAGTTGTCTTGAAGCATTAAGGGACAAACTGCAATCTCTTTGTGCCGATGCAACAAAGGTAAAAAGCAAAAACAGCAGAATTGTTAAAATGCTGGGTATATACGGTGGAGTGCTGATTTGCATAATAGTATTTTAGGAGAACAAAATGGGAACAGAACTTATATTTCAGATAGCGGCAATAGGCATAATAGTGTCTGTTTTGTGCAGACTTTTGGTACAGTCCGGCAGGGATGAGCAAGCGTTTATGCTCTCAATAGTGGGACTTGTTGTGGTAATGCTTATGGTGGTAAATGAGGTCAGCACACTTTTTGAAACAGTCCGGGAACTTTTTGACATATGATATTTAAACTGGTGCTTTTTGCTGTGGGTATCTGCCTTGTTTCGGTAGTGCTCAAGGAAAATTTTAAATCGGGTGCAATAGTTCTTACCGTAGCAGGCTGTGTTTTGCTTTTTGCGGTATTTGTAAAAGTCTTCGACGGAATAAAAACAGGTATGTCGGCACTTAACATTCCCGATGGGATAGATACCGATGCAATATCGATAATTCTGAAAACACTCATGGTAGCATACCTCACAAGTTTTGGAAGCGACATCTGTACCGATGCGGGAGAAAAGGCAATTGCCAACGCCCTCGAGGCCGCAGGAAAGGCAATTATGCTGTCTATGGCACTTCCAATGCTCTTTGGAATATTCAAATCTGTAAGCGATATATTTGGTGGATAAGGTGAAAAAAATACTTTTTTTATTTGCAGTGTTTTTGTGGCTTTCAAACACATCGGCAAGTGCTTCCGACTTTGAATACAGAGAAAATGTACCTCCGTACACAGGGGAAGTTCTTGGTGAAGTAATGCAGTATTCCTCTCTTGCCGACTTTGTTTCAGATATTATCAGCGGACGTCATAAGGAGCCACGCGGTATCATCCAAAGAATAGTAAATATGGTGGCAGGGGACGTAAAAGGTGCGCTGTCCTATGTTGCCACAGTAATGGGTCTTGTAATTCTTTCTTCCTGCATAAAGGGTTCGCAGATAAACCTTGGGAAAGGGGTCTCGGAGATAGCGTTTCTGGTGTGCTATTTTGTGGTTGCAACATTTCTTGTAGGGATTTTGTACCGGGCAGTTACCATAGCCACTGAGGCGGCAGAAGAATTGGAAGTTTTCATTCGGATGTCGCTTCCTGCGTACATAGGCGTAGTCAGCGCTACGAGAACAAATGCCGCTGCGTCGCAGGGGATTTTCCTTGTTATGGTAAATGTCGTGTCACGTTATGCAGGACAGTTTATGGTAAACAGTTTTTTCTACATTGGCGTACTTACTGTAATAAGCAATATGTCTTCCGAAATCCACATTACAAAACTTGTTTTTATTGCAAGGCAAATTCTGTTCTGGGTTTTGGGGTTCATTCTCACGGTTTTTGCAGGGCTCACAGCACTTTCGGGTCTTAGCATAAGAGCATCTTCTGCCACGGGAATACGCGCCGCAAAGTACACCATAGGCCATGCCATACCCGTTGTAGGCGGTTTCCTGGCAGATTCCACGGAACTTATTCTTGCTTCGGCAAAAATTTTCAAAAATGCTTTCGGAACTGCAGGGATACTTATAATGGCTGTTATATGTCTTGTCCCGGTGCTGAAACTCTTTGTTATAGGTTTTGCACTCAAAATAACTTCGGGTCTCACGGAACCGTTTTGCGATAAACTAATGTCCGACGGTATCTACGGAGTTGGGCAGACAATAATTCACATTATGGTATGTATTCTTCTTATGACCGTAATGTTTATCATGGCTTTTGCAGTTCTTCTTAATCTATAGCGAGGGTAGTATGAGGG
This sequence comes from Clostridia bacterium, assembly GCA_045578205.1. Classification (GTDB taxonomy): domain Bacteria; phylum Bacillota; class Clostridia; order UMGS1810; family UMGS1810; genus RGIG8748. Next base: position 16,500 of record JAZNJU010000052.1, read on the forward strand.
AATATGTTATTTGTATATGTTTTGCAATGCTTTTCTGCGTGGGAGTCAAAATCCTTACACCGTCCAAAAAATATGACGGGATAATTAAGATAGTCTGCGGTGTTTTTGTTATAACAACAATAATATCGCCTATGAAAAAATTTCTGAATTTGGATTTTAACTACAATTATTTCGAAGATTTTATGAAAGATAATGAGGGTTTTGCATATTCTGTAGAAAAGAGCAGGGAAGAATTCTCGGAAGATATTATTTCTTACGGTGAAAAAAACCTTTCGCATCAGATATCCGGAGAAATTGAAAAACTTTTCGGGGACGTCGTTAGTGTGGAACTCTATGACGGCAAGTCGTGGAGAGTAACCGGTTGCGAGACGAAAAACCGTGAAAGAATAAGTGAGTACATAAGAAATACCTACGGATGCGAAACAGTTTTTACAGAGGTGGATAATGGAACTTAAGAAATTGAAAAACATAAAGACTTCATACCTTGTATTGGCACTTTTTCTCGGTATAGCGCTTATGGTTTTGTCAAAGGGGCTAAAACCTGTCAAAAAGCAAGAACAACCTCCACAACCCGCTGTAATAACTACAGATGCAAATGCCGAAGAAAAATTAAAAGAAATCATCGGAAGTATTGACGGGGTTTCGGACGTAAGTGTATTCATAACCTACGAGAATTCAGGAGTCAAAAAGACATCATCGGTCTATGAAAAATCGGCCTTGCAGGACGGGGAAAAAGGCAATGAATCTTCGAAAGAAACTCCCGTTATGGTAAAGGATTCATCGGGTGAGAAACCATTTGTGAAAGAGGATGTTCTTCCGATGGTGAGAGGTGTCATGATTTCTGCCAGGGGTATAAGAGACCCCGTGGTTAAAGCAGATGTAACCGATGCGGTAGCAGGTGTTCTGGGGATTCCGGTACACCGAGTTAAAATTCTTCACATAGATTAATAAAACAGGGAGAGATATTGATGTTTATGGTGCTTAAAAAGAAACAAATGGTAATGACCGCCCTTGTGCTTATGCTGGGTGTTGCGGGATATCTTAATTACAGATACGACAAAGACCCTGCCGAAAGTGTTGCGGTATTTGAAGAGAAAGCAGGCGAACCCGGCATTGGCGAAACCGTGATGGTAAGCGGAAATGCCAAAACCGAAAACAGTGCGGATGATTATTTTTCTGTCCAGAAACTCGAAAGAGACACCGCCAGAGGAAAAATCTATGAGGAACTCAAGAAAACTCTTGACTCCGAAAATATCTCGGAAGAACTTCGGGCTCAAACAGAGAATAAAATCACAGAACTTATGGAATATGAAGAAAAAGAGGCAACTGCCCAGAATCTTCTTGCTTCAAAAGGTTTCGAAAGCACAATGGTGTACATAACAAGCGAGTCCGTAACCGTGAATGTGAAGAAAAACGGTTTAAGCCGGAGCGACACTGCAAAGATTGTGGATGTCGTTTATGAACTTACGAAAAATAATAATATAAAAATAGTTGAAGTTAATTAAAATTTGTGATATACTATGATTGAATATGTTGTTTAGGAGGAATTTTTTATGTCAGAAACAAAAGAAATTTTAAACGGCAATATCAAAATATCCGATGAAGTTATCGAAACAATCACCTCTGTTGCTGTATCGGAAATAGAGGGTGTAAGCAGTACCGGTTCCGGTTTTGTAGACGGAATAGCACGCAGGCTTTCCAAGAAACCCTCCACAGGAGGAATAAAAGCCACAGTTGGAGAAACAACAGCAAGCGTAGATATAAACATCGTGGTTAAATACGGTGTGAGAATTCCCGAAGTTGCCTGGAATGTTCAGGACGCGGTGAAAAGGGAAATTGAACTTATGACAGGCCTTGAAGTAGAAAAGGTAAATGTCAAAGTTGTCGGAATAGATATTCCGGAAGATGAGAAACAAGAGGACACAGACAACACAACAGACGAAGAATGATTAGAAGAAAAAGTCCCGTTGTGTTGCACGGGACTTTTTATTTTTCAGATGTAGTCATTAAATTCGGAGGAAACATATGAGCAGAAACTCTGCGCGCGACAGCGCTTTCAAAATTATATATCAGGTACCGTTTCACGGGGAAAACGATGTGGCTCTCACCATGGAAAACTATTCGCAGTCCGAGGAGTACGCACTTCTCACACCCAAGGACATGGAATATGTCAAAACCTGCGTGGAGGGTTGCTTTGGAAATCTTGGCGATATCGACGCAAAGGTGAGTGCATCACTTAAAAACTGGACTATCGAAAGACTGTCCAAGGTTAATCTTGCTATTTTGCGCCTTTCCATAAGTGAAATGAGTTATGCAGATGTTCCTTATCAGGTATCCATAAACGAGGCCGTGGAACTGGCGAAGAAATACAGCGATGATGATGCACCTGCTTTCATAAACGGTGTCCTTGCGGACGTTATAAGGTAGATTGCTATGCGTGTTGTAACAGTAGGTGAAGTAAACAACTATATAAAGCGCAAATTCGATGCAGACGCCAAACTCCAGACCTTGTGTATAAGGGGCGAACTTTCCAACTTCAAGCATCACTATTCGGGGCATATGTATATGTCATTAAAGGACAATACCGGTTCTATAAAGGCTGTGATGTTCAAACAAAGCGCAATGTCGCTCAGGTTTGTTCCAAAAGACGGAATGAGCGTTTTAGCGGTGGGAAAGGTCGGTGTGTTTGAGAGAGACGGTGTTTATCAACTCTACATAGACACCATGATACCCGACGGCATAGGTGAACTTTATGCCGCATACGAAAGACTGAAAGCACGCCTGGAAGAGGGTGGCTATTTTGACCCTGCACACAAAAAGGAGATTCCCGCGTTTCCCGGAACCATAGGTGTTGTTACTGCTTCCACAGGCGCCGCAGTAAGGGATATAATAAATGTAATCACAAGACGGTATCCGCTTTGCAATATCAAGATTTACCCCACACAGGTACAGGGGGTGGGGGCGAGCGAATCCATCTGTGAGGCAATAGAATTTTTTAATTCCAATACAAATGCCGATGTTCTCATAGTGGGCAGAGGCGGAGGCTCCATTGAGGATTTGTGGGC
>JAZNJU010000053.1:0-2073 GCA_045578205.1 Clostridia bacterium
CATGCCGTTTTTGGCCACGATACCGGCGACGATGGTGGCGAAAGCTGCGGTGGGGCCGGAGATCTGGACATGGCTGCCACCGAAAAGGGCGATCACAAAACCGGCAATAATGGCGGTGTATATACCTTGCTCGGGGCCCACTCCGGAGGCCAGTGCCAGTGCGATGGACAGGGGCAGTGCAATGATGGCAACGATGATACCCGCAATCAGATCACGGGTCAGGGCAGATGCGTTGTAGCCGCGCATTGTGTCCTTTGAAAAGAGCTTTGGCTGAAACAGTTTCATATAATATTGACCTTTCTGGAAATCCCTTTGGAAATTCTTGCAGATTTATATATTATAACGCATTTTTCTGTATAGTACAAGAGTTTTTTCAAAAAAACACAAAAATTCGGGCGAGAGTGAATTCCCAAAGTAAATTCCACAGTGGAATTTAGAGTGGAAGTAACCGTGGGAAAGAAAAAGTGGTAGAATTAAGTCTGGGAAAAGGAGGTCTCAGACTATGAAAAACCCTGAGAAGAAAAACAAACACATGAAGCTCGATGATCGAATCGAGATACAGGAATGTCTATACAAAAACATGACATTCAAGAAGATCGCGGGACGGATAGGAAAGGACCCGACAACGGTATCAAAAGAGGTAAAACTGCACGCACAGAGCCGTACAAACAGTTTTACCAAGACCGACGGGAGCTGTCCGAAATTGCTGAAAGCACCGTTTGTGTGCAACGGCTGTCCCCTGCGGAGCAGAAGCAGCTGCCAATATCCGCGGAGAATATATGATGCAAAAGCCGCACAAAAAGAGTATGAAACGGTACTTGTTGCATCCCGGGAAGGTATTCCTTTAACGAAAGAAGAGTTTTACAGAAATGAAGAAATCATTTCTTCTGCGGTACTGTCAGGACAAAATATTTATCATGCAATTAAGGCGAACGATTTGTCAGTTTCAAAATCTACCGTATACCGCCATATTGAACTGGGGTATTACAAAGTCTCTAAAATCGATTTGCCTCGTGCCGCAAAATTCAAGCCGAGAAAAGAAACCAAGGGTGAATATGTCCCGAAAGGCGTGAAAACAGGTCGGACATTTGAAGACTATCTGGCATATATGGAGGAGCATCCAGCAACAGCTTATACGGAAATGGATACTGTGGTCGGTCGCATTGGCGGAAAACTGATCATGACCTTTCAATTTGTCAATGTGGATTTCATGTTCGGTCTGCTGATTGACAACAAGACTGCGGCGGAAGCATCTCAGAAAATTCAAGCATTGAAACAGAGACTTGCGTCGGAAGGTCTTTCTTTTGGTGAGATCTTTCCGGTGCTGCTGACTGATAACGGCGGTGAATTCAGCAATGTTTTTGCCTTTGAAAACACCCTTTCCGGTGAGCCTGAAACAAAGCTGTTCTTCTGTGATCCGAACGCTCCCTATCAGAAGCCTCACGTTGAAAACAACCATACGCTGTTCCGCGGTATTGTGGAAACCGGTACATCCTTTGACGATTGGACACAGGATACTGTCAATACCATCTTCTCTCATATCAACGCTGTAAAACGGAATCAATTCAACGGTAAGAGCGCGTACGATATGTTCGTTTTCACTTACTCGGCTGAACTTGCTCAGATTCTTGGCATCTCGTTCATTCCACCAAAAGAGGTCATTCAATCGCCGAAATTATTGAAACTTATTTTCCGTAAGTAAATTCCGTTATAGTGGAATTTTGTCCGGGAATTTTTCTCTCGGGCTTTGTTCATTGCGCCCTTTTTTTATTTTGTCGACGCTTTTCTCCGGTTTCCCCTCCGTTCCCTTTTCCTTTTTCTGTTTTCTCATACTTATTTCCGCTTTTTTCCCAATGTTATTTCCTGCCGGGGTTCACTGTGGAATTTACTTTGGGAATTCACGCGTTCAAGGTTATTGTCACAATTGCTATTAAAAGGGGTTGACATATAGAAGTTGTTGTGTTATAATTTCTAAAAGCCCAAATTCGTGTATCGATACACGAGTGTCAAGGAGATGTTAGTATTCCGAATATTAAAGAAGTTGCACAAAAAGCAGGATTATCGGTATCATGT
>JAZNJU010000054.1:0-4327 GCA_045578205.1 Clostridia bacterium
TATGATTCCTAATAGTTTCTTCATGGTATCACCTCTATATTTGAATGTGCATGGTTATGTTCATTAAGCGTATGCTTGTGCTTATGGTTTTCGCTGTCCCCATCGTGCACATGAAGGTGCGAGTGTATATGGGAATGACTGTGCGTATGCACTTTATCACCATGACTATGCTCATGGGTATGGATATGCTCATGCTCGTGAGTATGCTGAAGTTCAATCGTATCTTTCACCATAAAATATGTGCTCACAAGCATAATAACGAACGCTATATAAAACTGAATTTCAGGTTTTTCGCGAAGAAGAACCATACTGAACATAACGCCTAAGAATGGTGCTATGGAATAATACGCACTTGTTTTTGCGGCGCCCAAATCCTTATGATAACGCTTTATGGCACACGGATTCATATATACAATGATATCGTCGATATCACACACAACAACAGGAGCAACATCTTGTTCCAATATGCTTTTGAATAATTTATATAATTTCATTTTTATCCTCACTTACTGCAATTTCCAATGCTAAAGGCGGTCAAATGACCGCCTTAAAATTCAAATCCTACGCTATTGTGGTGTAAATATAGATTGCAAACAGAACAACCGAAATCCACATAACGGGAGAAATGTCTTTTGCTTTGCCTGTTAAGAGTTTTAATACAACCCAGGAAATCATGGCAAACATAATACCTGTTGCAATGGAGTATGCAAAAGGCATCATAACAACTGCCAGAAAACCGCCGATAGCATCTGCTATATCGGTGTCGAAGTCCATCTGTGTTACTGCAGAAAGCATAAGAAGACCGACAAAAAGCATAGCAGGTGTTGTGGCAAATCCGGGAATAGCAAGGAAAATCGGCGCAAAAGGAATTGCAATAAGGAACATAATACCCGTTGTAAGTGCGGTAAGTCCTGTTCTGCCTCCTGCTGCTACACCTGCAGAAGATTCAACATAACTTGTAACAGTTGAAGTTCCCATACAGGAACCCGCTATTGTACCCACAGCATCCGCCATCAATGCTCCGCCCGCTCTGGGGAGAGAACCGTCCTTATCCAACAAATTGCCTTTTTGGGCAACACCGATAAGGGTGCCGACGGTATCAAAAATGTCGGTATAAAGGAATGTGAATAACACAACAGCGAAAGCCATGAAGTTATCTTTAATAAATGAAAAATCAAATTGGAAGAACGCAGGAGAAGCGAAATTTGCCTTTATAGATTCCCAGGAAAGAGATGGTATTAACGAATACACACCCGCTTCAACATCAACAGCATACCAACCAATCAACTCTGCAACAATACCCAAAATCCAGGTTGCCAGAATGCCTATGAGAATGTCACCTTTAACTTTGTAGTGGTGGAGCACACCGATAATTAAAAGACCCACTGTCGCAAGAACAACCTGAGGTGAACCCAAATCGCCAAGACCCACAAGTGTGGAATCGTTGTTGACAACAATACCTGCATTAATCAACGCAATAATTGTTATAAACAAACCGATACCTGCCGTAATTCCCAACTTTAAGTTTTTGGGAATTTTGTTTACAAGTGCCTCACGGAACTTGAAGAGTGAAAGAAAGAGAAATATAACACCTTCAAGTAAAATAGCCGTCAATGCCACCTTGTATGAATAACCCATGGTTAAACATACTGTGTAAGTGAAGAAAGCGTTGAGACCCATACCCGATGCCAATGCCACGGGATAGTTGGCAAAAAACGCCATACAGATTGTGGCTATTGCTGCAGACAGAGCAGTTGCCATAAAGATGGCAGGTGCGCCCGGTCCATCGGGAATTATTCCTAACATACCGGGGTTAACCGCCAGAATGTAGGACATTGCCAAAAATGTTGTGATGCCGGCAATGATTTCAGTTTTTACATTGGTGCCGTGTTCTTTGAGTTTAAATAGTTTTTCCATTTTCTATCCTCCGTATATTTAGAAGTTTGTATTATTGTATCATATTTTGTGAGAAAATTCAAGAAAAAGACAAATCATCATCCCGCGCTGTGAAAAAACATCTTAACAACCCCGGGCAAAACAGTCATGAGAAGTATTGCAATCAAAATCCACGAAATCGTTTTTTCTTTGAGTATCCTTTCTTGCTGCGAAAAACTATTTCAATCTTCCGAAACCTGCCATTTCAACACAGTTCTGTCCATCGTGACTTAGCATAAATTCTGCCATTTTTCTTGCAGGTGCATCTTCGGGCGTGTCTTTTCTCAGAACTATGTAGGTGTTGTTGGAAAGCGGATATGTACCGTCTGCTATTGTTTCGTCAGTCGGCATTACGCCGTCGATTGCCAGAAGTTTGAGTTCGGTTTTTGTGTTATAGAACATATCCATATTGTGATAATAATAGTAAATACTGTATCCAAGACCGTAGCCCGCAGGGTCGGAAGTTTGCGCTTCCATTACATCGGTAAGAACATTTGACATTGTCATGGAAGTTTCCTTTTGCACTTCGGGATGAATTTCATTGCCATTTAAAAAATGCCTTTCCATCTGAGCGTGGCTTCCGCTGTCGTTATTTCTGCAATAGGGATACATAAGCGCATCGGGTCCGCCAACCTGCGCCCAGTTGTCATAGGCATCGTTTACATAGATGTTGCTTATCTGCTCTTTGGTAAGCCCTGTTGCAGCGTTGTCGGCATTGGTAAAGAAAATCATTGCATCGTAGGCAATTGGAATGAGTTCCAGTTCGACTCCCTTTTCCTCTGCCATAGCCAGAATGTCACTTGCAGGATAGACAGATGCAAAAAGCATATCAACTTCACCGTTTATGAGCCTTTGATACGATGCGTGGCTCTTGCTGTGTTTTGCAGGATACATCTCATGCGACCAGCCGTTGTAGAAAAGACTTGTATACACCGCCTCCGTGAAGGGGTGGGTAGATGTGGAGCCGTCGATGGTCGGCATATTTTTATCGAAACCGTACTTAACAGCCAAAGCGGAGGGATAACGCTGGCAATCCCTCAAGGCGTTATCTATGATGTATGCCACATCAAATCTGCTGGCATTTTTCTGAGGATTGAGGACACGCACGGGGTTTTCCATATCCGTGTCGTCGTAGTCGGAAACATAATTACCGCCTATGTATTCATAAGCCTCCTGCGCCCATGCGGAAATTTTGTCCGCATCTACAGCGTTCATTGTGGTTCTCGGACTGCATCTCAATCCTGCATATTGGAGAGCACGTACAACCATAACTGTGATCTCCTCTCTGGTTACATTACGTTCAGGCTCGAATGTTTCGTGGGAAGTTCCCTCCGCTATACCGCACTCATATGCGTTCATTACAACATTGTAATACCAGGCATCTGCAGGCACATCCGAAAATTTGTCCGTTTCGCTACCGACTATTCTGTTTTCAAGGCCAATTGCCCTCATGACTATGGCAACAGCCTGTGAACGGGTCACATTGTCGAAAGGTCTTGCCTCGCCATTTTCATTGCCGTTTATTATGCCAAGGCTACCCAATCTCTCCATTGTATGGAATTCATATCTTGAAGCGTCGTAATCGGTAAATTCAGAATATTTCTGAACGAAAACCTCCATTTCACGGTCTTTGTTTTCCGTGGGAACGGTAGTATAAACAAAGCCATCATAGTATTGGGACAGTGCTATTATCTCCCCTGTATCCTTGTATCTTGCCGCAAGACGCCAAAAATCATTTTCGTTAATATCTTGGGGAATTGCAACTTTTACTATTGAGTATTTTTCATTCTGCACACTGTCCATAGCAAAGCATTGACAGGAAAAGAGAAAAAGAAACGCAAAAATAATAACTGTAAATATTGTTTTTTTCATTGTAAAACCTCCTTGATATTAAATAATCTTGTTGTGTTCAGTATAACACAAGTAAGAGAGTATTTCAACAAAATATAAAAGGCATTCCGACAGATTTAACCGTCGGAATGCCTTTTTATTAAAGATAATACCCGTTATAACTTGCGGCATCCACTGTAAAAATCCCCATAAGACAAGGGGTTTCGTTGGACAGACCGATTATATAGAGAGTATTGTATTTGCCCTCGCGTATTTCCTGATTCGGCATAACAAGTTTCAAAGCACCGTCTGCTGTGTTTCTTGCTCGGAATTCATAGGTCCCGGGAGATACACATATATATCTGCTCACCTCCAGATAATCTATGCCGCCCAGTATATCGTGACCGTTTATGCTTATATCCAGACTTCCGAGATTAGGTGAAAGGTGACACACACGCAAGTGCCCGTATTTCAGGTTGCTTCTCTCTGTGGGTTCCATTATGCCATATGCCATTGCTCCGCCGTCGGAGAGAACAAGAGCAACTGTGTACACCTCCCCTTT
>JAZNJU010000055.1:0-6617 GCA_045578205.1 Clostridia bacterium
ATGTGTCGGAAACAGTTTTGGTCTCAAATGGAATTTCAGTTTCGACCTTAACTATTCTCCTAACTACTCTTACAATTTCAATATTGTTATTGGTTTCCAGTTTTGTTTCTACAGGAATGTTTATTATGTCGTGGTAATTAACGTCAATGCCCTGCTCTTTAAGAAAATCTTCAACGGTGGAAGCCGTGGTGAGATATTCCTTAGTTTCACCGGCAATAGTAACGGAAACCTTTTTGATTCTCTGAACAACTACAGTCTGTGGAGAATTGATATAACTGTTCAACTCAGGTGTTACAATATCGTACTCGCCGATTTCAACACCGCTGTTTATAAGAAGATCCTCCACTGTTGTTCTGGGTGATACAAAATCGTAAAAGTTATTACCGTCTACAATCTCTACTTCATAATACTGAGGAGCAGCATATGATAAAGTTGCAGTAAAGGTAAACAGCGCCGTGAGAACCATGGCAACACCTTTACGGAATTTAAACACCTTTTTAAACACATCATAAATATTTCTATCTTGGCGTACCTTATGTTCAGACATATTCAATATTTTAGATTTTATTTTTGCAAAAGAATCTGAAAACATAATTTCCTCCTTAATAGACTTTTTGCGTTCGTCGTTCATTTTATGGCATAAAACTTCTTTTGTCAAATCTAAAACATTTTTTTGTTGTGCACATTACACAAAAAAATGTTCTTTTTTTGACATTTCCATTAAAGGCGCTTTTTAAGGTGCCCCAAGTCTGCCAAAAGCCCCAAACGCAGTTAATACAAGGGTTGTGTGATATATTAACCTAAAATTACGAAATTATTACAAAAACAAATAATTTTGTGCACATTAAACAAAATTTGCCCCCGTTTTGAAACGATATGTAGTATCTCACCTCCTCCATAGAACTATATATAGTGTTTGAGTGTTAGGAATATGTTAAAATTCATTTAATTTTTATGTTTTGTGTCTTTATCGACACATAAAATCAAGGGGTATGCACCCTCTATATATACATATTATTTTTTATGTAAACCATTTTGCGCTGAAAAAACACCTCAAAAAGCCCCAAATTGCAAGGAAAACCGTCATTTTTCCGCAATTTTTATCCCCATTTATATTAATATACACAAAAAATCCGACAAGGAAATTCCTTGTCGGATTTTTATTGGATGGTTGCAATCTGATTTTCGTTCTGAAATAAAGTATATATATTATAGAAGAAACTCGTCACCTTTTATGCTTCGAACAACTTTGAAACAATCTTTTTGTATTCGTCATATCCATACAATCTGTTGAGAACTTCAACAAGCATATTAGCAGAAAGATGCTTCGGAAGATTAAGTTCTTTCTTTAATATATCTCGCCTTTTCGAACTGTCATCACCGCCTGTAATACCGTCGGAATACAAGTCTGATTTGGTGATGAGTCTTCCGTTTTTTTCGTTGGGGCAATCATAGCCTGCTTTTTCGAGAGCATCAAGAATAACTTTGTCGTCCACACCCTCTACCCCAAGAAAACCCTCTTTTGAGGAATGATTTTTCCTTTTTTCCTTGCCTTTGATATCGGGAATATATGCGTGGCGTACCTTGCAGTCTGATAATATATTTTTAAGAAAATTGCGTATTTTAAAACCTGCAGAATCGCTGTCGGTAAAAATTATGGCACCGTTTTCCTTTGCAAGAGTTTTTATCATATTGCATTTTTTCGTGTCCTTATATATCATGAATCCATCGGTAACTATGATTGTTGCATCAATAAGAGTAGACAGTTTTGATTTGTCGTAACTGCCCTCCACGATTACTATTTCCTTGATTTTCAGCATATACTTAGTTCCTCAGACTGTGTATGGGGGCAGGTATTCTGCCACCTCTTGCAATGAATTCTTCGCTGGACCATGGGTTTACATTCATGACGGGTCCTGTTCCGAGAAGTCCTCCAAACTCCACTACATCCCCTACTTTCTTTCCGGGTGCAGGAATTACTCTGACTGCAGTGGTTTTGTTATTTATCATACCAATTGCCGCTTCGTCTGCTATAATAGCGGAAATTGTTGATGCACTTGTATCTCCGGGGATTACTATCATATCAAGTCCTACAGAGCACACACAGGTCATGGCTTCCAACTTTTCCAAAGAAAGCGCCCCCATAGAAGCAGCCGAAATCATTCCCGCATCTTCGCTTACAGGAATAAATGCACCGCTCAGCCCTCCAACGGAAGATGAGGCAAAAACTCCGCCTTTTTTTACAGCATCGTTTAAAAGTGCAAGTGCAGCGGTTGTTCCGTGTGTTCCGCACTTTTCAAGACCCATTTCTTCTAATATATATGCAACGCTGTCACCTACTGCAGGAGTGGGTGCCAGAGAAAGGTCTACTATACCAAAAGGCACACCCAGACGAGTTGACGCTTCGTGAGCAACAAGTTGTCCCATACGTGTAACCTTGAAAGCCGTTTTCTTGATAGTTTCGGCAACAACTCCAAAATCTGCTCCTTTTACCTTTTCCAGAGCACACTTAACAACTCCGGGACCGCTTACACCGACATTGATGACGCAATCTGCTTCACCTACTCCGTGAAAAGCACCTGCCATAAACGGATTATCCTCAACTGCATTGGCAAAAACAACAAGTTTTGCGCAGCCGAAGCCGTCGGAATCTTTTGTGAGTTCCGCAGTTTGTTTGATAATCTTTCCCATTGTGCAGACAGCATCCATATTAATTCCGGCTTTTGTACTGCCCACATTTACAGATGAGCAAACAATGTCGGTTTCTGCAAGGGCCTGGGGAATAGAGTCTATGAGTATTTTGTCGCCCTTTGAAAAACCTTTGTGTACCAAAGCCGAAAATCCGCCAATGAAGTTTACTCCAACCTCTTTGGCAGCCCTATCCAGTGTATGAGCAAATTTTACATAACTGTCGGCTTCGCTTGCTCCCGCAACAAGAGAAATGGGAGTAACTGATATTCTCTTGTTTATAATCGGAATACCAAATTCACTTTCTATATCCTGTCCTGTTTTAACCAGTTTTTCTGCTTTTTTTGTTATTTTATCATATATTCTGCTGCAGGCTTTGTCCGAAGACGAATCGGCACAGTCCGTAAGAGATATACCCATGGTAATTGTACGGACATCCAGATTTTCGTTTTCTATCATATGCAGCGTTTCATATGCTTCGCCCCAATTTATCATCCGGAACACCTCCCGTTATATTCTGTGCATTGCTTCAAATATGTCCACAAGTTGGATTTTTACCTCAACGCCTATTTCTTTGCCTACCTCTTCCAGAGATTTTGCAAGACCCGAAACATCGGACTTGGAGGCAGAAATATCCACAATCATCATCATTGTGAACATTCCGTCAAGTATTGTCTGGGATATATCCAAAACATTTACATCATTTTTTGCAAGAGCACCTGTAACGGAATATATTATTCCTACGGTATCTTTACCAACTACTGTAACAATCGCTTTCTTCATTATATATCATCCTCTACTATTAATTCTTCTTAAGCCTTAAAGCATTCAAAACTACAGAAACAGAACTCAATGCCATGGCGGTTGCAGCAATCATGGGGTTAAATAATATGCCGGCAAAACTGAATACTCCTGCCGCAACGGGAATAAGTAATGTATTGTATGCAAAGGCATAGAAAAGATTCTGTTTAATGTTTTTAATGGTTGCACAACTAATACGTTTTGCCTCTATTATATCGGCAAGTTCGTCTTTCATTATTACGATATCAGCCGCCTCAACTGCTATCTGTGTACCGGAGCCTACTGCAATTCCCACATCGGCAACCGTCAGTGCTACGCTGTCGTTTATGCCGTCACCAATCATTGCAACCTTTTTGCCCTCTGCCATAAGTTCCCTGATTTTGTCCGCTTTTTGGGCAGGAAGAACTTCTGATATGCACAGTTTTATACCGAGTTCATCTGCCATTGCTTGTGCCACGCGGGAATTATCCCCTGTGAGCAGTACAGTGGAATATGCTCTGTTTAGTTCTTCAATAGTCTTTTTTGCATCGGGCTTTAGTATGTCCTTTGCGGCAAACACGGCAGCAAACACACCATCTACTGATAATATCATGGTTGTTTTTCCTGCCAATGCGTACTCATTTGCAATTTCGATGTAATTACCCGTTACATTTCTTTCTTCCATAAATCGTATGTTTCCAAGCAGTATTTCTTTACCGTCTACGATGGCACTCACGCCTCTTCCGCCAACAGTCATAAAATCGGAAACTTCCTTTTCACTGATATTGTTTGACAGGGCGTATTCATATATCGCATCGCTCAACGGATGTTCAGACACGGTTTCAACGCTCATTGCGTATTCCAACACGGTCTTTTTGTCAAAGCCATCGGCAATGTACAAATCTGTAACTGATGGTTCACCCATTGTAAGAGTGCCTGTTTTGTCAAAAACAAAAGTGTCCACTGCATTTAGGTGTTCGAGAACCTGCGCATCTTTGACCAGAATTCCTTCTCCTGCAGACTTACCCACAGAAACTATAACCGCCGTAGGTGTGGCAAGTCCCAAGGCACAAGGACATGCAACCACAAGAACGCTTATGAATCTGTCTATGGCATATGCTATCTCTGAACCCAATAAAAGCCAGATTGTGCCCGTTAATACCGAAGCAAGAATAACGCAGGGAACAAACACTGAGCATATCTTGTCGGCAAGGTGTGCAATTGCGGGTTTTGAACCCGAAGCCTCTTCCACCATATCCACAATTTGCGATATGAGGGTTTCGTCGGAATTTGATGTGGTAAGAACTTCAATGTAGCCGTATTTGTTTATACAACCTGCATACACCTTATCTCCCATGTTCTTCTCAACCGGAATACTTTCACCGGTAAGCATGGATTCATCCACAGTTGTACTTCCGGAAACAACATCGCCGTCCACGGGAATTCGTTCACCGGGAAGCACGCAAACTCTGTCTCCTGCAATAACATCGACAATGTCCACCTCGGTTTTTTCACCGTTTCGGATAACAGTCGCAATCGCGGGTGTAAGTTCCATAAGTTTTACTATGGCATCGTTTGTCTTTAATTTGGAACGATTTTCCAGATATTTGCCCAGCAATATGAGAGTAATAATAACGCCCACGGACTCAAAATACAGATTATGGCTGTGGTTCGTACCGTTGAAATGCATATGGAATGTAAGGTACACACCGTATATGAAAGCGGCACCTGTTCCTATACACACCAAAGTGTCCATGTTAGGTCTTAACAGTACAAGATTTTTAAATCCGTTTGTGTAGAATTTGTATCCCACAACCATGGAGCCCATAGCCAAAACAAGTTGAACTACGGCATATATAAGAGGATTAACCCCGGGGTCCATGAAACTCGGAACGGGCAATCCTATCATATGCCCCATAGAAACATAGAAAAGCGGAACAGCAAAAATTGCAGAAAGTATGAATCTTGTTTTCATCTTTTTGACTTCAAGACTCTTGTCCTTAAAATTTGTTTTCAGATTGTCGTGATTTACGCCAAAACCGATTTTGGTAATGGCAAATTCAATATCCCTCTCACAGAGGATTTCTTCGTTATATTGAACTGTGAGTTTTCCTGATGCAAGATTTACATTGACACTTTCGACACCATCCAAAGACCTTACCGCCTTATCTACACTTGCAGAGCAGGCAGCACAGGACATTCCCATGACAGTAAAGTGTGATTTCTTCACCTTAATCCATCCTTTCGACAAAACAAAATTACTTCATACTCCGCTGTCGTGCCGCTTCATACATCATAAGAGAAGCCGCAACAGAGGCGTTTAAGGAGTTGATTTCGCCTTTCATTGGAATCTGAACTACAAAATCGCAATTTTCCTTAACCAAACGCGACACCCCTTTTCCTTCGGAACCAACTACAATTCCTATTGCACCTGAAAAATCGTGAGTGTATATACTCCTGTCGCCGTCCATGTCGGCAGCAACAATCCAGATATTGTTCTTTTTGAGTTCATCGATTGCAGATACAAGATTGGGAACTCTGGCAACTCTTGTAAATTCCAAAGCGCCTGCGGAGGTTTTATCCACAACGGGGCTTAAACCAACGGAATTTCTCTTGGGGATAATTACACCGTGTGCACCCATTACATTTGCAGTACGTATGATTGACCCCAGGTTGTGAGGGTCGTTTAAGTCGTCGCATATTATTACAAAAGGACTCTCACCCTTTTGGGCGGCATAGTCTATTATGTCGGAAATTGTGCAGTAGTCTTTTGCAGCCGCAAAAGCGATTACACCCTGATGAGAGAGAGTTTCTGACATTTTGTCGAGTTTCTGCCTGTCCACTTCTGCAATAACTATTTTCTTTTCCCTGGCGAGGGCAATTACTTTTCTTATGGAACCGTTTTTCTCCCCTGCCTGCACGAAAATCTTGTCTATGCTTCTGCCCGCTTTGATGGCTTCCGTGACAGGGTTTCTGCCCTCTATTTTGCTTATTTTTTCTTCATTTTTCATTGTATATCACCTTTAAGCACACGGGAGCCAAACTCCGTATGCCTTAAATTTTTAAAATTTGCACACTTTTCATTTGTCGTCCTCGCAAGGCGTCAGCCTTACTTCGTCCTCCGCATAAAAATTGTACTAAATTTTATG
>JAZNJU010000056.1:0-3962 GCA_045578205.1 Clostridia bacterium
TCCTTGGCTCACAGAACGACATGGCTACGATCCGACTTTGTAATAGTGCCGTTTTCAATAAGTTCCATTACCAGTTCTTCGGAAGCCTCTTGATCCAATACAGAACCAACTATTTCTTCAAAGTCAACAGATTCGAAATCAGCCGCTGTCAATTCAACAGTGAATGTGAATTCATCATCATCTGATTCTTCTGTATCTATGATTTCATAACTCATACTGTCGATGAATTTGTCAACAATCAATTCTGCCAGGGGTTCAAACATATCAGCATAATCGCCAAATTCTTCATCCATCATATCCACAATGGCAGTTACCGTATCATCTTTGCTTTCAACACCACGTTCATCGATGAAAGAATCGTCATCAACATACTTTGCTGCTTCTTTCATGTCGAATTCCATGTATGCATCCATGAAACTTTCCACTACTTTTTTTGCTTCGTCTTCTGCACTTGCTTCTTTTTCTTCTTTTTCTTCTTTTTCTGCCTTTTCTTCTTTCTTTGTGTCTTCGCCATCTTCCTTGTTACCGCATGCTGTAAACATGGTAAGTCCGAGACAAAGTGCCATGAGTAACGCTAAAAGTTTTTTCACCATTGTAATAACCTCCAAAAAGATTTAATCAACGTCATTATATCACTGCAACCGACATATGTCAAGCATTATCGCCGAAAACTTCTTCTTTTAACATGGAAAGGGAACAGTCAGAAAAACTGTCCCCTTTACAATCTGCTATTTGGATTTTTACGGCTTTTTAAAGGTGCTGATTATTCCTTTGCGCGGGGGCGGAGGATTTGCATCTTCCGTACCAGGAGGTGTCGGCACAGGACCCGGAGGCGGAGGTGTGGGATTCATACTCATTGCTCTTTTACTCGCCTCTTCTTCACGGCGGAGTATTTCCAGTCTTCTTTCCGCCATTTCGTGTTGTTGTCTGATAATTGTCTCCTGCTCTTCTTTTTCTTTATTTGCTTTTTTGCGGGATTTTACAACAACAAGTACGACCACAACAATAATTGCAACAAGGAGTACTCCGCCTGCTGCAAATATGATAATAAGTTTGTAATCTGTTTCGTCTTCTTCCGCTGCTTGCTCCTCTTGTTCTTCCTCAACACCCTCGGGATACTCCTGAGGTGCCTTTTCGGCAAGTTCAATGAGATTGTCTATGTAGGGGGTATCGCCCCTCTTGTCCTTAACTTCTTCAAAACATTCCAGTGCCGCCTTGCCGTAATCACCCTGAAGCATCTGGATACCTGTTAGAAATGTCTTTGATATATCTTCTCTTTCGAGGTCTATGTTTTCATCGTCCAGAAGGTCATTTATGTACTCTGCGGGAACCATGTATGCAAAACGCATATCACTGCTGTTTCCATAGGTGTTGAGACCTTCAATATTGAGTTTTGCATCTACCGAAGGCCCGCCGCTGCTGCCTCCCGAAATGGTGGTGGTAATCTCCATTGCCTTGTAATTGGTACCTTTTATGGGAACTTGTCTTGATATATTACCTGTTCCTATGGTGACACTAAGCACAGATTCATCACTTTCCGCATCGTTTGTGAAAATCACATCTGCCGCTGCGGGGAATCCTGCAGAAACTATCTTGCTGTTGGATTCAGGGTATGACTCTGAAAGAGCAAGGGAAACAAGATTTTCTTCATCTATTTTGAGTATTGCAACATCTTGGGTAAAACCGTCGGGAGACACCTCTGCAGAGGTTCCCTCTGCCACGATCTCGGCTTCGAACATTCTGTTCTTCTTTATACGCGCATCTCCGTCAGATGCAGGGAAGCAAACATAGATTGTCTCTTTCTCATCCTGAATGGAGACATCTTCCATCATTACCTCATACAGATAGTCCATCATATAATACTCGAACTCAAGACCTATTGCGAGGGCATCGGACTCTATGTCATACACGCAATCCGTGATAGTATCGTTGGCATACATGGATTTGCATTCTTCTTTCATGGAGTCGGTGATACCGCTTGCCACATGCGAGTTTGTGGCGATGTAACCGTCTTCGCTGATTACAACACCGCTTCCGCGAATTCCCGTGTCTACCGAAACCGTTTTTGCTGAACCCTTTGTGAAGTAATAGTCTATGTTTTCATCAGCGAGTATGTACTCGGCAACATCATAGGACGAAGCATGGGGGTTGGCGTCCCACAGTGCAGAAACCTCATCGATATCTATGGTAAGCGGGTAAACTTTGAATTTTGCCACATAGTTCACCTGAACATAAACAACCGCGGATTTGAGCGCATGGGCAACCATTTCATCCTCATATTCAAAATCTTCTTTGTAGCCAAACTTGTCTGCCAACGTCTTTTCTTCCTCTGCCGCAACAAGCATGAAAATCATAGAAAATGCCAGAACTGCAGTCAGAAGTTTTTTAAAAATATTTTTCATATCACACCTCTTAAGATGCCAAATGTACTTTTCTTAATTATATATGCCTTACCGTTTAAAGTCAAGAAATGTATCTTTTTTGTAATTTTGTTAAAATATTTCTGAAATTTGACCTACATCAAATACCTGCTTGTCAAATTTCCAGAGGATTTTATGATTTGTGAATATTGCGTGCAATACGTACTCACTCTGCAGCGACTGAACAAATTGTCTTCCTCTTTTCACTGTATGTACAAACCACAGCATAAAAATACCCCCCGAAACGAATTTCAAGGGGCATAAAATCAATCATCGATATCGACATCCCATTCCAGGATTTTGCCATCGTCGGCTTTTATTTCGGCACTGTATTCCGTGTAACCTTTGTAAAATTCGATTTCATAAATATACACGCCGTCATCTCTTTCAAGTTTGACTTTCACAAATTTTACTTCGTCTTCGCTAAGTCCTGCTTTTTCCAAAGCGATTTGTTTTGCGTTTTCTTCGCCAATATATTGACCTTCATCGGGTTTTGAAGTGTGTTGTGCAGGTTTGTCGGGTTTTCCGTTTTCAACAACATTCACATCACTTGCCGTTTTACCTTTTTCTCCCTTATATTCCGCGGTAATATTCGGTCTGCTTTTTTCCTTATAATTCTCGTAAACTGTTTTTGCAAGAATTCCTGCCCCAAAGGACAGAACAACTGCAAGAAGCACTATAATCCAAACTTTTTTCTTCATAACTATCATCTCCTTTATTCTGACTAAAAAACACAAACGGGCTCAAGGTTAGCCTCAAGCCCGTAATATTTGTAGAGTGCGGGCTTTGTAAGTCCACAAGGTACATAGTGTATTTTTTAATTATCAGAAATATCTCTTTAAAAGTCCTTCAAGACCTCTGCCATGTCGAGCCTCGTCACAGAAATCCAATCAGAAAGCCTTTATTTATGCGGGGTTGCGGGCTTTCAGTACTAAATTTGCCCACCGTTTGCCCACAAGAATTTTTTGCCCACAGATTGTCGTTGCATCTGTTTTCTGGTCTTATTATAGCACATTTTGTAAAATTATGCAAGAAAATTTAATCGCATAATTTTTTTCTTATATTCTCCACAAATAATAGTGCTTTATTATTCCAGGCTTATTACATCAACTTCATGTATTCATCTAACTGCACTTCTTCTAATTCCGCAACAAAGTCTGCAAAAGGTTTTAAGTTTCCATTTACTGCATATTGTTCAAGTGCATTATAATAATCAAGTCTATTTTCCTTGGCTACAGAAACGGGTAAATATCCGTTAAGTAAAAGTTGATAATTCATAATCAATCTGCTCGTTCTGCCGTTACCATCAACAAATGGATGAATTCTTACAAATTCGGCATGTGTCCATGCAGAAAGTTCTATGGGATTTAATTCTTTTTCTTTTATTTTTAAATCTTCATAGAAATTTTTAATCTGCATATACATTTCGTTTCCGGCAGGGGGAGTAAAGCCTGCACCGCTTATACGAACTTCTTCATTTCTGTATATGCCACCAACTATTATATTTTCTGTAAGTATTGCATGTAGGTCTTTAACGATATT
>JAZNJU010000057.1:0-7047 GCA_045578205.1 Clostridia bacterium
AAAGGCTGTAGGTGCACTTGGCGGTACCAGAATGTTGGAAAAGGGTGATGACTTCAGTTATTCAAAAGTTATTACCTGCAACGCTACTGCATATGACCTTTCTTTCCAAAGTTGCGGAAAATGGCCCGGAGACCCCGGCTATGGAATTACCGCTTCCGGAACACGCGCCAAATACGGAACTGTTGCAGTTGACCCGAGGGTAATTCCTTTGGGTACCAGAATGTACATTGAGTCTGCTGACGGTAGTTTCGTTTATGGTTACTGCGTGGCAGAGGATACAGGCGGTGCCATAAAAGGAAACAAGGTTGACTTGTTCTTCAACAGTTACAATGAATGTATGCAGTTCGGAAGAAGAAACGTAAATGTATATATTTTAGATTAATATCGAAAAAGAGGGATTTTTCCCTCTTTTTTTTGTGTACAGAAAAAAAGTGAAAATATGATAAGGAAAGTTATTATGAAAATAGCAGTTTTGTTTTCGCAAGCCATGAGGATTATTGTGTCTGCATACGATGAAACTGTATATGTAACAAAAGCGTTCACAATACTGATGCAACATCTTGCAATGTAGTATTTTTTCATGGATATACCCGTATCCTTGACAAGACTTTTTACCTGCATATGAACTGACAGACCTGACCAGCCGAGAGCAAAAGAGATAAGTGACAGTTTGATTGGCATGGAAAAGACGGAATTTCGGATTTCGTATATTCCGTTTGTAATCTCAATCACAGATGTCACAAGGCATTTTACAAAAGGAGGCATAAATGTTTTTAAAGGAGATATAAGAACATTTACAACAGCAAAAAACACAATGAAAGCGCAAACATGAAGAATACTCATCACACTTGTACATATGGAATCTGTAAGATCGGTTTTAATACCGGAGTGTTTGTTTGCACGAATAACAGTGTATGGAGTAAAAAACCTCATCACAAAGGCACAGCAAAGCACAGAAAACACTTGAATTGCATAGAGCAAAATGCCAATTTTCAAAGAACCGAACATTACAGAACCAACAGCACCTATTACAAAAAGCGGACCGGGATTGTTGGAATATGCTATGAGGCTCTCTGCTTCCGAAACGGAAATCTGTTTTTCTTTCAGAAGTTGAGAAGTGCATTTTGCTCCAACGGGGAAACCGCACACAATTCCGCAGATAAAAGCCCCGATTCCGGCAGGACTTATGCCGAGAATTCTGCCGACAAATCTCCCGGCTTTTTTGGGGAGGGGTGTATTTGATACAAAAATAGAGGACAGTACCATAAACGGAAAAAGGGTGGGCACAATGGCACTTACGCAAAGTTTAAGACTGTCTTTGACCGCTGATATAACATCCCCCGATTTAAAGACAATCAAAATCATTGCAACAGGTACAAGGCAGGATGCAAAACTTTTTTTGAAATTGAAATTTATCACGACAAACCCCCACATATATTAATCTTTTTTCACATAGAGTATTTTATGACGGAGGTTTTTTCATATGTCTGTATTAAAGAAAATAAAAGAATTAACGGAAGATATGGAGGCTCTTGCCAGAGAAAAGTCTGTTGTTACCGTAATTTCAAATTCGAGAATGCTTGTGGAAAATTATAAGAGCATCAAACTTTTCTGTGACGACAAACTCATTTTGGATTTGAGCGGCCCGGGAATTGTAATATCGGGCTCGGGGCTTGTCATAGATTTTTTTTCGCCGTCAAGGATTATAGTTTGCGGAAATATAAAGAATATATCCTATATGCCGGATTCAGTAGTTGAAACGGAGGAATTATGAATAAGATTTCGTGGAAGAATACTGTTACCGTCAGAATAAGTAAAAAGAATTTTGAGAATTTTGCAAATGAGTGCAAAAACGAAAACATTCTTTTAAACGATATCGTGCCGGAGGAAGATTGTTTTAATTGCGATATGAGTTTTTCCGACTATAAAAGAATAAGAGGCATAGCCTCAAAATCGGGAACAAAAATCAAAATAATAAAAAAGCGCGGAGCAGGTTACTTTGTAAAAAAACACAAACGTCGTTACGGTTTTTATGCCGGGGCTTTCCTGGCGCTTTCCCTCTTTGCATATCTCACTTCGTGTATATGGGTTGTGGAAGTGGTGGGAAACGACAAAACCGCCACAGAGAGAATACTGGAAGTTGTGGAGAAAAACGGGATTGGTATTGGCTCATTTCGCTTTGGCAAGGATTTGGCGGACATTAAAAACAAATCCCTCATTGAACTTGATACTCTTTCGTGGCTCTGGGTAAGTCTGGATGGTACAAGAGCAGTTGTGGAAGTGAGGGAGAAAGGTGATTCCCGTGACATAATAGACAAAACCAAGCCCTGCAATCTGGTGGCATCGCACCCGGGTGTAATAGTGGATATGGAAGTAAAAAGCGGTAGAAAAATTGTGGAGAGGGGAGCCACAGTCTCAAAGGGCCAACTTTTGGTAAGCGGTGCTGTGGAAACCTTTACCGGAAACAGGTATATATATTCTTCCGGAACCGTGACGGCAAGAACCTGGAGGACAATGAGCGGAGAATATCACCACACACAGACAAACAGAATAAAAACCGATGAAACCGAGAAAAAGATTTCTTTGGAAGTTTTCGGAAAAAAAGTGAAACTATATAAAGATCCTTTGCCGTCATTTGAAAATTACGATGTGAGCGTGAAAGAAAAGAGGCTAAGGATTTTTAAGAATATTTATTTGCCATTATCCTTTACAACGGAAGAATTTTGTGAGATAATAACAGAGGAAGAGATTCTTCCCGATAGTGTGGTTGTTTCTGAGGCGGTAGAGTACCTTACAGGGCAAATCGAAGCAGAACGTTCAACCGGTGCCATAACGGAAAACAGATCATATACCTGCGAGGTTGTACCGGGCGGAAATCTGTACGTAACAGTCACGTTGGAAAGCCTGGAAGATATATCTTTTCCTGTAGAAATAGAAGTTCAGAGTACGGAGGAATACACTCTTGGAGAAAATTATTGAATTTGACAGTATCGACAAAATAATTTCTATATTCGGTGAATACGACAAAAATATCAATCGTATTTCACAAGAGTTTGGCGTTTCCATTGTGAGCCGAGGGGAAATCGTCAAAATTTCCGGTGATGAAGAAAAGGTAAACATGGCATTTGATGTAGTGTCCAATCTTATGCGTCTTTTAAGTAGCGGTGAGGACCTAAATGATCAGAATGTAATGTATGCCATAGAAAGTGTCAAAGACGGTGTTGACCCTGCATCGCTCTACGGAAGCGACTGCGTGTGTATAACCGCAAAAGGCAAACCCGTAAAGAGTAAAACATTGGGTCAGAAGACCTATGTGGACTCCATAAGGTCAAACACGATTACATTTGGCATAGGCCCTGCAGGAACGGGAAAAACTTATCTTGCGGTTGCTATGGCTGTAAAGGCTTTTAAGAACAAGGAAGTTTCAAGAATTATTCTCACAAGACCTGCGGTAGAGGCAGGGGAGAAATTGGGTTTTCTGCCCGGCGATTTGCAAAACAAGGTAGATCCCTATCTTCGACCGCTGTACGATGGCCTGTATGAGATGCTGGGTATGGAGAATTTTGCAAGACTGTCCGAAAAGGGTGCTATAGAGGTTGCGCCTCTTGCTTATATGCGTGGAAGAACTCTGGACGACAGTTTTATTATTCTGGATGAGGCACAGAACACAACTCCGGAACAGATGAAGATGTTTCTTACCAGAATAGGCTTTAATTCCAAAGCGATTGTAACCGGAGATATTACCCAGATAGACCTTCCCGACGGAAAGAAAAGCGGTCTTAAGGATGTAATAGGAGTACTTCGCAATATAGAAGACATTGCATTTTGCTACTTCACGGAGCGAGACGTTGTAAGACATCGACTTGTGCAGAAGATTATAAAAGCATATGAAAAAAGAGACAGTTCATACAAAAGAAAATCGGAGGGAAAATAAATGCAGGTTGTAACCGATATAGTAAACGAACAGGATAAACTGGAAATTACCGAAGAAATAGAAGAAATAATAAGCAAGGTTGTACTTGCAACTCTTGACAGTGAGGATTTTGAAGAAGACTGCTATGTTGCAGTTACAATAACCGACAATGAAAATATCAGGATGATAAATAACGAACAACGTGCCATTGATTCTGCCACAGATGTTTTGAGTTTCCCCGTTCTGGAATTTGAAGACGGACAAATGCTGGCAGGAGTAGGGGACTATTTTGAAGACAAACTAATTTTGGGAGACATAGTCCTTTCGGCAGAAAGAGCAAAAGAGCAGAGCATAGAGTTCGGTCACAGTTTTGAAAGGGAAGTGGGATATCTTGTTTGCCACAGCGTTCTTCATCTTTTGGGCTACGACCATGAAAACGAGGACGAAAGAGAAGTAATGCGTGTCAAGGAGGAGGAAACTCTTGAAAAACTCTCTCTCAAAAGGTAAATCCTGTTGGGGATTTAAATATGCCGTAAGAGGACTTGTTCATACCATCCGTACCGAAAGCCATTTCAGATTTCACATATGTGCCGCAGTGGGCACACTCATGTTCACAGAATACTACGACTTTACAAAGTACGATTATGCTTTCCTGCTTCTTGCGATATTTTTGGTGCTTGGTGCAGAAATTGTAAATACTGCCATTGAACATACCGTAGATATATGCACAAGGGAATATTGCGATAAGGCAAAACGGGCAAAGGACGCCTCGGCGGGATTTGTTCTTGTTGCAAGTATATATGCTTTGTGTACGGCTTTTGTGCTTTTCTGGGATACAGAACTTTTGTTTGCATCGCTTCTCAATATATTCACAAGAGTTAAATACATAGTGTTTTTTATACTTACATTTGTGTTTGTGAGCGGTATAGGAATTAAGGAGAAAACAAATGACAGATAATTTCAAATCGGGTTATGTTGCAATAGTCGGCAAACCCAATGTGGGAAAATCCACAATACTCAATAAACTTGTAGGGCAGAAGATAGCCATTATGTCACCAAAGCCTCAGACTACCAGAAACAAAATACTGGGTATTCTTCACGCTGACGGCTATCAGGTGGTGTTTCTGGACACACCCGGATTCCACAAACCCAGGACAAGACTTGGTGAGAACATGGTCAAAGAAGTTAATGAAGCCATGGACGGAGTAGACATTACGATGGTTGTGGTTGAACCCTGCGAAAAGATATCCCCTGCAGAAGAAGAGATTATAAAGAAAATAGGTTCATCACACTCCATACTTGTAATAAACAAAACAGATACCGTCAGGAAGGAAGAACTTCTTGGCGTGATTGACATGTACACAAAGTTATGCAATTTTGATGACGTTGTTCCCGTAAGCGCTAAAACGGGCGAGAATTTGGATGAACTGAAATCAGTTATTTCAAATGCACTTCCCAAAGGGCCTATGTACTATCCCGAGGATATGGTTACCGACCAGATGGAAAAGGAAATAGTTGCAGAGGTTATAAGAGAAAAAATCCTTAAAACTTTAAGGGATGAAATTCCTCACGGAACAGCGGTGGAAATTGTAAAGATGAAGTACCGCGACGATGTGTCGGGCGGTATGTATGATATAAGCGCAAATATATTTTGCGAAAAGAATTCCCACAAAGGCATAATTATCGGAAAAGGCGGAAAGACCTTAAAGCAAATTGGCTCTCTTGCAAGACAAGAGTGTGAAAAAATGCTTGAAACCAAAGTGTTTATGGAATTGTGGGTCAAGGTCAAAGAGGACTGGCGTAATTCAAACTCCATTATGAGGGAAATAGGTATTTTGACAGACGAGGATTAAACTTCCATACATACTGTCATACGTACAAGACAAACTAATATCATCATACAGATGAAGGAGAGTTTGGTATGTACAATTCACCATGGTGGAATATGTTTGAAGATTACGGAGCGGTAGAACTGTATTTATTGTACAGAATTATGGAAAAGCAGAGGGAAAAAGATGCAGGAAATGAAAACAGCGGGGCTGATATTGACCGCAGTGAATTTAAATGATAACGACAGGCTCTTCACGGTACAAACCAGAGATGCCGGAAAAATAACCGCAATATCCAAGGGCATACGTTCGCATAAACACAAAGATTTTGCGGCATTGCAGCCATTTTGCTACAGCGATATGGTACTAAATAAAAAAACAGGACTTTACTATATTTCTTCTGCAACTGTTATAAACAATTTTTATGATATCAGAAACTCTGTTGAACAGATGGCGTTTGCAACCTATTTTTCGGATGTGCTGAAGTCTTTTCCGGATGAAATACTTCTTGAGGATGATTACTTCAGTTTCGTGCTGAATACTCTGTATCTTACTTCAAAGGCATGCGAAAAGTGCAAGAATGGTGATGTGAGCGGGTATCTTACAAGGCTCAAGGCTGTATATGAACTGAAAACAGTTTGTTTTTCTGGGTTTATGCCGGATGTTGAGCAGTGCTCACTTTGCGGAGCAAAAAAAGACCTGGAGTATTTTGACACCGCAGGAGGCAATGTGGTGTGCAAATCATGCAGTCCTTATTCTTCGGGAGAACTTTTCAAGATAAACGACAGAATTTTAAAACAACTTGCCTTTATTTGCAATGCGGATTATAAATCCGTATTTGCCTATGGGGGTGCTGAAACAGATGTGGAATCGGTTTCTCACATAGCGGAAAGGTATATGATAAATTCCCTGGAAATCCTTCCTGCAAGTCTTACATATCTGAAAAGTACGGTGTTTGGTCAAAAATAAGGACAAGTTTTTGGTGAAAATGCCCATTTTACAAGTTCGAAACGTATAAAAATGGCAAAAAATGACCAAACTAACAAAAAACGCTGGAATTTTCTACCGTTTTGTTATACAATAAACGGTGAGATAAAATAAGTTAATTCTAAATTGGAGGTATAAGAAATGGCAAATAAGTTTGTTTACCTTTTCTCAGAAGGCGATGCCACAATGAGAAACACCTTGGGTGGTAAAGGTGCTAACCTTGCAGAAATGACTAAACTTGGTCTTCCTGTTCCCCAGGGTTTCACAGTAACAACTGAGGCTTGTACACAGTATTATGAAGACGGCCGCAAGATTAAC
>JAZNJU010000058.1:0-3746 GCA_045578205.1 Clostridia bacterium
GAATACAAAACGTTTCAGATACGGCTTTCTGATAGACTCCCTTATTCTCACAGAGTGTGCCAATCTTGCCACAATACCCTTTCTGGCATACTACTTCGGAGGGATTTCTGTCATAAGTCCTGTCACAAACATAATTGTAATTGCCATGTGTCCGTTTCTTCTGGGATTTTCGTACACATTCACACTTGTATCCCTCTTTGGGCAAAGTGCTGTCCTTGAAGTTGTGTCATACATGTTGAATGCGGTGGCATACGCGGTAAATCTCATTTCGGATCTTTTTTCGAAATTTCCGTTTTCATATGTAGAAATATCTTTCAAATCGGTAATTTTTCTCTTTGTCTTCTCCGGAGTTGTTGCATCCGCACTCCGGCTAAAAAACAAATTTCTCCGCACAGGACTTATTTTGCCGTTAATCATTGCAAACATCTGTATTTTGTCATATAATATAACTACTAACGAAACAAAAGTAACATTTGTCAATGCGTCGCAGGGAGACTGCTCGCTGATGGAATCTTCCGACGGCACCTGCATAATGATAGACTGCGGTTCGGAAAACTACGTAAACTTTGGAGAAAACTCCGCTTTGCCGTATCTCAAAACACGCAATATAACAAAACTGGATTTGGTGTTTATTACCCATTTTCATTCGGACCACACAAACGGCATTGCGTATCTTATTGAGAAAGGATATGTAAAATGCCTTGTTTTTCCCGACAGACCGCTAAACGACGATGAGATACCCATTGCGGATGAAATATACAAAACAGCGGTAAAAAACAATGTTCCTATTCAGCACGTTGGAAAAGGGTGTAAAATTACCGTGGGAAAGCACACTTTTACCGTTTTAAGTCCTGAAAATACATTGTATCCCAATGCAAATGACGGCTCCCTGGTATTGCATTACACTGTAAACGGAAAAAGCATACTTTATACAGGCGACATACAAAATCTCAGCGAATACAACTTGTTGGAAAAAGTACCCGTGTGTGACATTGTAAAAGTGCCTCATCACGGTGCTCCGTCTTCCTCATCTAAACGTTTTGCCGAAAAAGTCAGTGCCCGATATGCGGTTATTTCCTGCGGTGAAAACAACAAATACAGTCACCCCTCTTCGAAGACCCTGGATGCATACAAAAAATCGAAAATACTGCGTACAGACTTAAATGGCGGTCCGATAACATTCACACTTAAATGAGGTGTAAAAATGCACAACATCAAAAACGATATCAAAAACGGAATAATTGCAGGAATATACATACTCTGCGGAGAAGAACAGTTTCTTATGGATTACTATGCCAGAGAAATTGTCGCTGCCTCCACAGATGAAGATACCAAGGATTTCAATCTTCTTGAAATATACAACACCCTGCCCGACGAAGAAACCATTGATGCCTTTGTAAGTTCATATCCTTTTATGAGTGAAAAGAAAGTCCTCCTGATAAAAGATACAAAGATTTTCAAAAGAAGCACGGAAAGTCAGAAAGCATATTTTTCACAGTTGGTTTCAAATCTTCCCGAATACCTTACAGTCATTTTTTCCGAATCGGAAATTGACAAACGAAACGCACTGTACAAACAAATTTCAAAAAACTATCCCGTGTGCGAATACGAATTTCAGGATATACCTACGCTTACCTCATGGCTTATGAGGCTTTTGAAAAGTCACGAAAAAGAAATATCCCGTGAGGATGCCGCCTATATGAGCGAAATCGCAGGTCCGTCCATGCTCGTTCTTAAATCCGAAGCGGAAAAACTCATTTCTTTCTGCGAAAATGTCGGCGCCATCGACAGGGCTGTAATAGACAGTATGGTAACAAGAAATGTTGAAAACAGAGTATTTGCCATGATAGACGATATAGTGTGCAAAAACAATAAAAATGCAATGACAAAACTATACGACCTCAAGGCACTCAATGAAGAACCCATAAAAATCATAAACATAATATTCGGAAAATTCGCAACATTTCACAAGTTACTTCTTCTTAAAGACAAGCCTATAAAAGAAATCTGCTCCATCTGTTCGCTCTACGAAAAACACGCACGGAACAATCTGGAACAAGCGAAAAAACTCGGAGCGGGCAAAATAGCGTCTGTCATGCTGAAATGCCGCGATATGGATTTTGCCATAAAAAACGGAACTACAGATAAATGGCTTGCCGTGGAACTTGTAATTTCAGAGGCACTTTTGTAAAATGAACTTGCTATAAAAAACGCCCCAAAGTTTAAAGAAAATGAGCCTTGTGAACGAAAGTTCACAAGGCTCATTTGATATTTTATTTTGCCTTTTGTATTATATCTGGGTTTGCCCCAAGACAAAATCAGCAAAATTACATTTCTTTAATAGCAGCCTGAGCAGCAGCAAGTCTTGCAATCGGAACTCTGAAAGGTGAGCAGGATACATAATCCAAACCGATTGTATGACAGAACTCAACGGATACGGGGTCACCGCCGTGCTCACCGCAGATACCGCAGTGCATTTCGGGGCGAACTTTCTTACCGAGTTCAACAGCGAGTTCCATAAGTTTACCAACGCCTGTCTGGTCGAGTTTAGCAAAGGGATCGTTTTCGAAAATCTTTGCATCGTAGTAAGCGTCGAGGAACTTACCTGCATCGTCTCTGGAGAAACCGTATGTCATCTGTGTTAAGTCGTTTGTACCGAAGCAGAAGAATTCAGCCTCTTTAGCAATGTCATCTGCAGTAAGAGCGGCTCTGGGGATTTCGATCATAGTACCAACTTCGTACTTGAGTTCAACACCGGCAGCAGCGATTTCTGCATCAGCAGTTGCAACAACATCGTTCTTAACATACTTAAGTTCTTTGATATCACCAACGAGAGGAATCATGATTTCAGGAACGAGGTTCCAGTCAGGATGAGCCTTCTTAACGTTGATAGCCGCACGGATAACAGCCTTTGTCTGCATCTTTGCAATCTCGGGATATGTTACTGCAAGACGGCAGCCACGGTGACCCATCATGGGGTTGAATTCGTGGAGGGAAGCAATGATAGCCTTGATTGCTTCTACGCTCTTGCCCTGTGCCTTTGCAAGCGCAGCAATGTCTGCTTCTTCTGTAGGAACAAACTCATGAAGCGGGGGATCGAGGAATCTGATTGTAACAGGGTTACCCTCAAGTGCTTCGTAGAGTTTTTCAAAGTCGCCCTGCTGATAAGGAAGTATCTTTTCAAGAGCGGCTTCTCTTTCTTCAACTGTGTCTGCACAGATCATTTCTCTGAATGCAGCAATTCTGTCTGCTTCGAAGAACATGTGCTCTGTACGGCAAAGACCAATACCTTCTGCACCGAGTTCTCTTGCCTTCTTAGCATCTGCAGGAGTATCTGCATTTGTACGAACCTTAAGAGTTCTGAATTCATCAGCCCACTCCATGATTCTGCCGAACTCACCTGCGATTTCAGCGTCAACTGTGGGGATAATTCCGTCGTAAATGTTACCGGTAGAACCATCGATGGAGATGTAGTCACCTTCAACATAGGTCTTACCTGCAAGTGTAAACTTCTTGTTTTCTTCGTCCATTATGATATCGCCGCAACCGGATACACAGCATGTACCCATACCACGAGCAACAACGGCTGCGTGTGATGTCATACCACCACGAACTGTAAGGATACCCTGTGAAGCCTTCATACCTGTAATATCTTCAGGTGAAGTTTCAAGACGAACGAGAACTACCTTTTCGCCTCTTGCGTTCCAAGCTTCTGCATCTTCAGCTGTGAATACAACCTTACCGCA
>JAZNJU010000059.1:0-8225 GCA_045578205.1 Clostridia bacterium
GGGGATATCATAATCCTCTTGGGCGGCAGAACAGGAAGAGACGGTTGCGGCGGAGCCACGGGTTCTTCCAAGTCTCACACACTTGAATCTTTGGAAAGTTGCGGTGCGGAAGTTCAGAAAGGTAATGCTCCCGAGGAAAGAAAACTCCAGAGGCTTTTCAGAAATCCTGTTGCTTCAAGACTTATAAAACGTTGCAACGACTTTGGTGCAGGCGGTGTATCCGTTGCTATAGGCGAACTTGCCGACGGCCTTGTGGTAGACCTTAATGCAGTACCCAAGAAGTACGAAGGTCTCGACGGTACAGAACTTGCGATTTCCGAATCTCAGGAAAGAATGGCTGTCGTTGTAGAAGCAAAAGATGCCGACAAGTTCATAGAACTGGCAAAGGGTGAAAATCTTGAGGCTACCAAGGTTGCAGTTGTTCAGGAGACACCTTACTTTGTAATGAACTGGAACGGAAAGAAGATAGTTAACCTCTCCAGAGAATTCCTGAATTCAAACGGTGCACAGAAACACATAGATGTTAAGGTTGTAAAAGGTGAAGATTTTGCAAAGAAAGTGGAGGGCGGTTTTGCCGACAACTTCAGGCTTCTTGCAGGTGACCTCAATGTCTGCTCCAAGAGAGGATTAAGCGAACGCTTCGACTCTACCATAGGCAAGGGTACTGTGCTTATGCCCTTTGGCGGTAAACACCAGAAGACACCCATACAGGCAATGGTGAATAAGATTTCATCCGAAAACAAGCACACAGACGATTGCTCTGTAATGTCTTGGGGTTACAATCCTTTTATCACAGAAAAGAGCCCCTACCACGGTGCATATCTTGCGGTAGTGGAATCTGTATGTAAACTTGTTGCATCGGGTGCATCATTTGAGGATGTATACCTCACATTCCAGGAATATTTTGAAAAGCCAAAGGCAGACCCTGCAAGATGGGGCAAACCCATGGCGGCAATCCTTGGTGCGTTCAAAGCACAGATGGAACTGGAAATCGGCTCCATAGGCGGCAAGGACTCTATGAGCGGTTCCTTTGAAAACATTGATGTACCGCCAACACTGGTTTCCTTTGCTGTTACATGCGACAAGATTGGAAATATAGTGTCAAATGAATTCAAAAAAGCAGGAAACAAACTCTATCTCATAAAGCCCGAATACAAGGAACTTCTCCCCGACACAGCATCACTCAAGGCAGTGTTTGAAAAAGTTACTTCTCTTGCGAGAGAGGGCAAAGCACAGTCCATATACACCATAACATATGGCGGTATTGCAGAGGCAGTTCTCAAGATGGCTATGGGCAACGGATTTGGCTTTGAATTTGCAGACCGACTTTCCGTAAATGATATATTCGGCTATAACTACGGTGCATTTGTTGTGGAATCGGCAGAAGACATCGAAGGAGCAATCCTTGTAGGTACAGTTACCGAAGAAGTTTCTTTCAAATTTGGTGAAGAAAAGGTTTGTGCAAACGAAATAAACAAAATCTATGAAGATAAACTTGAAAAAGTTTATAAATGCAATATTTCTTCCGAGGAAAAGAGCGTTGAAGCATTCAACTATATGGCACAGGAAAGAAAGAGCCCTGCCATAAAGACTGCAAAACCCAGAGTGCTCATTCCCGTGTCCCCCGGTACAAACTGTGAGTACGACTCTGCAGGTGCTATGAGAGATGCAGGTGCAGAAAGCGAAATTTTTGTTATAAACAATCTCAGCGCTTCTGCAATATCGGAATCAGTTAAAAAGTTTGCAGATGGAATAAGAAACTCTCAGGTGATTTTCAGCCCCGGTGGTTTCTCCGGCGGTGACGAACCCGAAGGTTCTGCAAAACTCATTACTGCATTTTTCAGAAACGATGAAATCAAGGAAGCAGTAACAGACCTACTTGAAAACCGTGACGGACTTATGTGCGGTATTTGTAACGGTTTCCAGGCACTCATCAAACTCGGTCTTGTTCCTTACGGCAAGATTATCGATACCGATGAAAACTGTCCCACACTCACATTCAACACTATAGGACGCCACCAGTCCAAGATTGTGAGAACAAGAGTTGCATCCAACAAATCTCCCTGGCTTGCAAACACAAAACCCGGTGAGGTTTACAATGTGCCCATATCTCACGGTGAGGGCAGATTCCTTGCGAGCGAAGAACTCATAAGAGAACTTGCCGCAAACGGTCAGATAGTAACTCAGTATGCTGATTTGAGCGGTAACCCCACCTATGATATTCAGTACAATCCAAATGGATCTGTACTTGCGGTTGAGGGTATTACATCTCCCGACGGCAGAGTGCTCGGTAAGATGGGTCACACCGAAAGATACACCAAAGGTCTGTACAAAAATGTTGAAGGTAACTATGATATGGGTATCTTTGATGCTTGTGTGAAATATTTCAAATAAACAAAAACGAATCCACCCGATGGGGTGGATTTGTTTTTGTTTTCAATATGGTTACAAAACTTTGTCTTTTGCGTTATTTTCTTGATTATTCCGGTTTTTAAAGTATATAATTAAAGAAAAGGAGGTGCATTGTATGAAGAAGATACTGTGCGTACTTATTTGTGTGGTTTTCACTTTCGGTGTTGTGTATGCCGGGGAAAGTGAACTTAAGGTTTATCCCACAGACATTGTGGCTTTTGTGGATGGGCAGACCATAAACTCATACAACATCAATGGTTGGACGGGAATTGTGGCTGAGGACCTCTTGGCATACGGCTTCTATGTAAGATGGAATCCCGACGAAAGAACTCTGGAGGTGGGGGACAAAGACGGTATTTTGGAA
The DNA here is from genome assembly GCA_045578205.1 of Clostridia bacterium. Lineage (GTDB taxonomy): Bacteria > Bacillota > Clostridia > UMGS1810 > UMGS1810 > RGIG8748. The sequence continues at coordinate 2,777 of JAZNJU010000059.1, forward strand.
AATGCAAGTCCCCACGTTCCACAAGGCGGAGAGCACAAGGTGTACAAGACCGACATAAAAACATATGTAAACGGCAAAAAGGTTGATTCTTTCAATATTGGCGGATACACGGTAATATATATAGACGAACTCATCTGCTACGGTGATGTTGTGTGGAATTCCGAAAAAAGGACAATATCCTTTACTCACAGGCCACCCTGGCAGATAAAACTCACAAAGAGCGACCACGCTCCGGATAATGACTGTGACGGTCTCTTTTCTTCGTTGAAAGTAAATATGCAAAAAGATGTAAACGGAGAGTACCGTGTTGATTGTACGGGAACTAACCATCTTTCGTGGATGACACTTTCGTACAATAAATCTCTTGGAGGAATGAGAGTTGGCTTTTCGATGGATGCCAATCATCTTTTAAGTGATGAGCCTATGGTTAAGTTTTTGAGAGAAATGCTCAGTTTGGACTATAACGGCACTGCCCTTAAGGATAATGCGGATTTGGCAAATGAATGTGCAAAAGTTTCCGTAAATAATACTCCTGTTAAGATAAAAGCGGTAACGTTGGAAATAGGCAATAATCACCGGGATTTCTTTTTCGTTTTGGATTGTCAAATGAGTGCGGAAGAAATAGAGAGTTTTGAATTTGAATTAAACAAATAAGTCAAACAGCCGACAGAATTCTGTCGGCTGTTTTTAGCGGTTTTTATTGAGGAAATCTTTAATTTTTTCTATGGTTTCGTCGCTTACAACATGCTCTATTTTGCAACTGTCTTCATAGGCGGTTTCTTCGGAAACTCCCAGTGCAATGAGCACATTGGCAATAAGTTCGTGGCGTTCGTACATTCTGTTTGCAATTTCCAATCCTGTCTCTGTGAGGGATATATCCCCGTCGGGACCTACCGTAACATACCCCGATTCACGCAGAGATTTCATTGCCACCGACACACTTGCTTTGCTGTAGCCGAGTTCATTGGCAATATCTATACCTCTCACAAATCCCTTTTTGTGTTTCAGCATATACAGTGTCTCCAGATAATTCTCCTGAGATTGTTGGATTTTCATATTCATTACGCCTTTCCTCTGATTTTAAATTAAGTATATCACATAAATCACAGAAAGTCAAAATGATTGGTATTGATGACGGAATTTTTGTATTCCTTCGGGGTCATATTCACGATTTTTTTGAAAACCCCCGAAAAATAGTGCGGATTGTTGAAGCAGAGCATATCGGAAATTTGGGTAATGGTGTACTTGTTTTCGCGTATGAGTTTTTTTGCTTCGTTAATTTTAATTTTTGTATAGTATTCAATAATCGAGTATTTGCAACACTTTGTAAAAATTCTGGAAATGTATGTTTTGCTGTAATTAAGCCTTGCACATATCTCGTCAACTGTTATTCTCCCGTATATGTTTTCTCTCAGAATTTCCAGAACAGAATTTGCAATATGGTTGTCCATACTTTCTTTGTCGGCAAATATAAACGGTTTCTGAGAAGTTTGTTCCTCTCCGCGTATGAGCATTATGAGAAATTCTTCAAGTATATTGCGTATTATCTGCAAGCACCCGAACGGAGCGCTTTCGGACAGAGTGAGGATGTTCAGAGTGGGGTCGTTGAACGGTGTGTCAAATGTTTCTCTGCCCTCTGTGAGAAGAGCCTTTATGTAAGGTTTGAGGTTGTCGGGAAGAACGGTCTTTTTTTCTTTGAACCACGACATATTCTGTGATGTACACACAAAGGAAATAACAAAAACATTGGACGGTGACTTCTTGTCCGAGGATATTGTGTGAAATTCGTTTGGTTTATGAAATATGAGTTCACCCCGCCTTAATATATGGTCAGTTTTGGCGGCTTTAATGTGTACAGAACCGCTGTCCACATACACCATCTCCCAAAAATCGTGGCTTTCTCCAGGGAAAACATAGTTTTTGTCAAACTCAAAGTAGTGCATAGACACAATTTTGCTTATACTTATTACATCTGTCAGTTTGTGTTTCAATATAGGGTGAGCAACTTGGTTTTTCATAATATCATCCCCCGCTATTTTGTACTATGTTTATCATACCATAAAAAACAATAAAAATATACTCAAAAATAAATTTTGAACACAAAATTATACTTTTGGGATAATAAATTGCATTTACTTTGTTTTCCAAACATTATACGATGAAGATAGTTAGAAACTACGCTAAGGAGGAACACAAAATGAAAAAGGGTATAAGCATATGGTCTTTTGCCGGCGCCGACGTGAAAGAAAATCTTCGTTTGGCAAAAGATGCAGGTTTTGACGGTGTTGAACTTGCACTGAATGAAACCGGTGAGGTGTCATTGGAGTCCACCAAAGAAGAAATTCTTGCAATAAAGGAATACGGTGAGAGCCTGGGACTTGAGTTCTACAGTCTTGCATCGGGACTTTACTGGACATATAACTACACTTCGGAAAACGAATCAAACAGAGAAAAAGCAAAGGAAATAACAAAAAAACAACTTGAAGTGGCCTCATATCTTGGATGTGATACAATACTGGTTGTGCCAGGTGCAGTTGAGGTTACATTTGACCCCGGCGAAGTTGTGGATTATGCCACAGCATACGAAAGGGCACTTTCTGCACTAAGGGAACTTGCACCCTATGCAGAAAAACTCAAGGTTTCCATCGGTATAGAAAATGTGTGGAACAGATTTTTGTTATCTCCGGTTGAAATGGCAGATTTCATAGACAAAGTAGGAAGCGACTATGTGGGTTCTTACTTCGATGTAGGAAATGTACTTCACATCGGATATCCTGAGCACTGGATAAAGGCTTTGGCAGGCAGAATCAAAAAAGTGCATTTCAAAGATTTCCGCAGATTGGCAGGAAACGGAAACTTAAGCGGGTTTGTGGACTTGCTTGCAGGTGATGTTAACTGGCCTTGCGTTATGGAGGCTTTCAAAAATATCGGCTACGATAATTGGGTAACTGCGGAAATGCTCCCGCCGTACACACATTATCCCGAAACAATTCTTTACAACACATCAAATTCAATGGACAAAATTCTGGGGAGGAAATAAAAATGATTAGAATAGGACTTATAGGTTGCGGATTTATGGGCGGAATGCACTCTGCGTGTTACAACGCCATCGAAGGTGCAAAGGTTGTTGCCGTTGCCGACGTGAGAGAAGAAAAGGCTAAAGAAGTTGCTGATTTGCATGGTGCAAAGATTTATGCAAACGGTATGGACCTTATTGCCAATGCCGATGTGGATGCTGTCGACATCTGTCTTCCTACATATCTGCACACAGAACACGCTGTGGCTGCAATGAAAAAGGGAAGAAATGTGTTTATCGAAAAACCCGTTCTTCTGACAAAAAAGGAGGAAGAACTCCTTTTAAACACACAGGCAGAAACATCAGTTAAGGTGCAGGTTGGTCAGGTAATAAGATTCTGGGATGAATACGTGTGGCTTAAGGGAACATATGACAGCGGTGTTTACGGAAAAGTTAAGTCTGCAAGTTTCAAACGTTTAAGTTCCACTCCCACATGGGCATGGGACAACTGGCACCACACCCCCGAAAAGAGCGGTACCGTTGCTCTGGATATGCACGTGCACGATGTTGACTATGTAAGATATCTTATGGGCGATCCCGATAGTTTCGTGTCAAGAGAAGTCCGCGGTTCTAACGGTGCCATAGAGCAGATATATACCCTCTTTACATACGGTGATGCCACTGTATCCGTTGAAGCCTGCTGGGATTTCCCTGCAGATTTCCCGTTCACAGCACATTTCTGCGTGAAATTTGAAAAGGCAACTGTTGTTCTGGACGGAAACGGTCTTTGCGTGTATCCTGTTGAGGGCGGAAAGATAAAACCCGACTTGAAACCCGCATTCGAACTGGACAACAACATTGGCGGAAACATTTCCGATCTCGGCGGTTACTACAATGAACTTAAGTACTTTGTAGAAAAACTGGATGCAAACGAAGAACTGGAAGTTGCTCCCCTTGACGAGGGAATAAAATCAGCCCTCCTTGCTTTGAGCGAAATCGAAAGCGTTGGCGGAGTGCAAAAATAATCACAACACCCCAAAGTCCCGTAGGTTTTAAAACCGCGGGGCTTTTATTTGTATTGAAATCTGCACGTTTTTGTGGTATTATGTAACAAATATTGTGAAAAGGAAAGATTGGCATGGAAAACACTTTCGAAATAAACCAAAAAACATATAAAATCAGAGAAATTCAGCCAAAAGATAATAAGGCTCTGGCGGAACTCATTCGCTATAATCTGAAAAACAACGGTTTGGATATTAAGGGTACGGTGTATTTCGACCCCGAACTGAACTTGCTTTCGAATTTCTATTTAAACAGCAAAACGAGAGATTATTTTATCCTTGCAGACAGCGACGATAATGTAGTTGGCGGTATTGGCTTTGCTGAGTTTCCTCACTTTGCATCTTGTGCAGAACTTCAAAAGTTGTATCTGGCAGATTGTGTAAAGGGATTTGGTATGGGATATGTGCTAATAAACTACGTTGAGAAAAAAATGGCAGAGGCAGGTTTTACGGCGTCATATTTAGAAACTCACGAAAACCTTAAAACAGCAATTCATATTTATGAAAAAAGCGGATATTCAAGGATTGACCGTCCCGAAACTGTGGCACACGGTGCAATGACTCACTTTTATTTTAAAAAGATAGATTAGCAAAAACAACAGTTGTAAATTTAAGTTTTTTCCCTGACATGACACGAACTTTGTCGAATTTTATGAAAGGAAGTATATCTATGTACGATTTACATGAATACCTTGAAAATGAATTGTGTAATAACAAGTCATTAGGTGCATTGACATATTTGCTTGAAAAAGGAAGAGAATTTGAATTTTCATATAAAGGAACTTTATGTTTCATTTCTCGTTCGGAAACAAAAAAAGAAGTTTCAATTTGGATTGATAAAAAAGAACACGCTTTTGATAATATAGATAATTTGGCTGAAGCAAAGATATTTAATAATAAAACTTTGTTAGATATATGGAATGAAATTGAAGTAGAAACTTTGTTTTAAGTAGGTGGTGTATGACATGCAACTGAATATTACAATAATGGATATTTTGAAAATATTAGCAGTAATAGTGTTAATAATTGCTGTTTTTATACCAAAGAAAAATGGCTATGAATATAAATCTCTTGATAAAAAAGGTGTTATTTTTAACATTGTATTGTCATGTATTTATGTGCCATTGTCAATTGCAGGAGTTTTTACGATATTCTTTTGGGATGCTCCTACAACTAATTATTCTGAACTGAAAATTTTGCTTTTAGATATAATTACTTGGATTGGATTATCTATTCCACTCTTGTCAATTGCCAGTATTTTTACATCAGCAATAACAAGAAAAAGAGGAAAGAGTAAATTTAGTTTTATTATTCAGTTTTTACCCATTCTCGTTTTTGTAGTGATGATAATTTTAATGTTCTTTATGGATAA
>JAZNJU010000060.1:0-6940 GCA_045578205.1 Clostridia bacterium
CATCTGTATGGTTGGGAGATATTCTTCCGCAACCTATGAGTGCAAAATTAACTGTCATATACTATCACCTTACTATTGTGCTGTCTCTTACTTTATAAGATTTGCAAAATCTGTTACAGGATATTCCTGCAAAGTTTTTAAGATGCTTGCTAATTTCTTGAGTCTTGTCTGTTCGTTATTTACAACAAGTGCACCGCTGTCGCCAACAATGAGATTGTAGTTTTCCCAGTCGTAGGTGTATGACCTGCCAAGCAGGTTGCAAGCCTGTTTTATGGAGAGAAGAACTGTACCGTCTACAGTTTTAGAAGACACATTGCCAAGTCCCTCAACATTTGTACCGTCTATACTGCAAGAAAGTGCTTTTTCTATAACTTCCTCTGTAACATATACCTCGTCACTACCATCGAGCACAGGCAAATGTGACATTTCATAAACACCGTCTATGGTTATAAATCTGTTTGATTCCAGATTCATAACAGAGGGATTAACATAGTCTTTTTCCATATTTTTGCGTATGGTTTCTGCCGCATAGTACATACCTTGCTGTTTTAATTTGTAATAATCCTCGGTTGAGGGTATTTCGCCGGAGAATTTGCTCAGGCGTATCATATCACCCTCGCCATAGGTGGCAAATACTATCTGCATAAGATCGGAAAATTCCGTTCCGTCAACTTCTGCAATCTGATAGAGAATTTCGCCATCTAAATATACTACAAAGTAGTTACCTACTCCAAGACGAAGTCTGCCCATCATAAATTGATGCTTTTTGCCGTCTATGAGATTGATTTCCTTTGTTTCAAGTACACCGTTACCGTTTCGCTGGTGCTCTATAAGTCCAACCTTGAGACATATGTAGTTACCCGCATTTCCGGAAGCATACTGATGAGTATTATTCTTTGCAGACAAACCTATTGTCATATATGTACCTTTAGCAAAAGAGAATTCCGCATCGAAGCAATAGATAACGTTTTCGGATATAGGTGCAAGGTTGTTGGAACCTGCAATGTCAATTCCGCTCGAATCGTCCAGGAGAGTTACGGTGTCACTATTTACAACCGCACCGTCCCAGTTACTCTGAATAAAGTATCTGGAAAGGTCCACATAACCCTGATTGAAGTAACTGGGCTCTGTGAAGAAAGAAGAAATATAATCTCCGTACTTTGCAAGGGTTTGGTTATTTACGCCAGCAGGTTTCTTTTCCGCAAGATACTTGGCTATGGAAAGATAACTCATAAACTGATCTTTGATACCGGGCTTAAAGTCACCAGGGGCATTACTTTCGTTTGTCTGGCTCATCTTCTTTTCGGATTCACGTATGAGTCTGTCTATGGAAGCGGTATCTACATCTTCATAGAGTGATGTACTGAAGAAGTACACACCGGTAGATGCCTGCCACTCACTTTTTAACTCTCGCGATTGATTGAGTCCGTAAACAGTCCAGAAGTACGTTTTACCCTTTTCAAGTCCGGGTACTGTTACGGAATTGTAACTTACTACTTCGTCATAAACACGGTTTGTAAGAGCGCTGTCTGTAGCCACGATAAGTCTGTACTTATGCGCGCCGTACGCCTTATCCCATACCAGTTGGTGATTTGCTGCACTTACGGCAGCGGTACCATTCTGGGGATAGGTCATTCTGAAAGGTGCTGTTTTTTCGTTTAAAACAATATCTGTTTTAAGACCAATGGACTCTATATCGAAATTGGAATCATTTAATATATTGGGGTTTTCCTTAGCAAAATCAGAATCACTCTTTAAACGATAATCCTGATTTTCAGGATCAACAAAACAACTTAAATCGGGAACATCATTTACTGTGTTACCTTCAATTATTGCAGCAAACTTCTTGTCCTCATCACTTATGCTGTTGGGACCGGAATTAACCGCAAAGTTACCGCGGATTATTGTGGATTTCTTTGGGTTTATGCCCTTGGCATAATCCATAAGTTCGGGGTATGCCTTAAAGAAGAGTTCCTTGTCGTATATATCACCTATTGTCTGCTCTATAGTCTGACCATAGAGGTTACCCGTAACTATATCGGTGGCTCTGTAGGGATGAGCATGCATGGTGAGGGTCTTATCACAGGATATAGTGGTGTTGTACTGATGAAGTGTTGCACCTGCACCGTTGGAGTTAAAGTCGATATGCATACCCTTTATAATATTGTACTGAGCGCTCATACCGCTCTGATTATCATCCCAGTATATAGCAACAGTTCCTGCTCCGGTCTTTTCTATAGGAGCACAGTCATGGATGTAGTTGTACTGAACCATGGTACCTCTTTCAAGTTGGTCACCACCCCAGTAGATAGCACCCGCGTCACCTGTTTCTCTCATACAGTCATAGATTTCGTTGTATTCAATGAGGTGGTTGTTACCTGCGGGATATATTGCTTCTTTTCTTCCGTTATTAATATGGTTATTACGGATAGTCCAACCGCATCCGCGGACTTCAATAGCAGCCCACCATGACTTCTGGGAACTACCCCATATATAGTTATCTTCTATAATACCTTCAGCGGGAGCGAGTTTGTCTATATTACCACCTGCAAGGCAAACCGCAGAACAGCCCATATTGTAGAACTGACAGCCTCTTATGTCTACACGATATGAAGAATCATCTCTATGAATAAGATTGTGCCAATGTATTGAGTTTGTCTTTGGCTTGGTACCGCCGGAAGCAGTTATACCTGTATAACCTATGTCTCTGAATACACAATTTATAAAGTCGATATTGTCTACTCTGCTGAGAGAAACACCGCTTCCGCGTGTCTGGCTGAATTTAATACCGCGGAATGTGATGTTTGATGCGTCAGCAATAGAAAGAATGGGATTGTGAGTTATAGACATTTCCACCTTAGCATCTTTAAGTGAATACGGAGGATAGAGATAAAGAAGCATATTTTCTCTGTCGATAAAGTATTCACCGGGAATATCAATTTCTTCCATAAGGTTAAATGCAGCCCATCTTCTTGACATATAACTTGTAAGCGGATACGAATGACCGTCTATAGCAGTTATAGTCTTGTTCTCTACATCAAGTTCTTTGGGGCTGAAACGATAGTACTGAAAGTCGTAGTTTGCCCACATACCTATCCACCAATCCTTAGCCTGTGTCCAACGGCTTGGATTCTCTTCGGCATAGTACATAGTGTGTTCATTTAAGGCTTTCGGAGAACGTGCATAGTGGTTGTTGTTTGGCCACTGTGCAAGTATCTGCTCTTTATCGTTTATGTATATGGCGTTGTTTTCGGTATTGGCAGGGCTCTGCATAAGACCGTAAGCAGTGTTTATCTTCGATGTATCCAGTATCTGCGACTGCTCAATACCCTGCTCTTTAAGATCCAATACCGCCACCTTATCTACAACTTCCTTGTAGAGTCTGGCACGGATTTTTTCGTCGGTAACGGGCTTTGCCTTGGTCATATCGAGTTCTACCGATGCTTTGAAGTGAACATCTTCACCCTCGTATGCCTCATAATAGATTATGGCATCGGCTGTACCGGAATTTTCTGTAGTAAACTTTGCAGAACTTTGGAAACGGTATGTACCGCCACGGAAAACCACGTGAATTTCGTTGCCTGCATGAAGTTTTGCCATTTCCTGCGCAGCCTTTATGGTTTTTAATGGTGCCTCTATACTGCCGACATTATTGTCGTCGCCGCTATCCACGGACACGTATATATATACCGTGTCCGCAGATTCGGCTGCAAAAGCAGTAAAAGAGGATATAAGCAATATAAATATTATAAAAAGAGAAGCAAGTCTTATATAAACCCTATTTATGTTACTTGACATAAATAACTCCTCCCATCCTTCCGCCTGTATAATGTGCAAGCATACAAGCAAAATCAGTTACTCCCGAATCGCCTGTTGCTTCATAACTTGTTATTTCTTCGTATGTTCCGCTTCGGAAAGTAAGTCCTCTTTCGGTATTTTCTACAAACACCAGAGGATAACTTGAACTAAAGGCATAACTACGTATATTCTTAAGGTGATTTACATTGGTATAATCTATTTCCTCAGGGAGAATATTTGTTACAATTTTTAGACCCTTATCAGTTACATTTAAGACAGGACCTGCAAATGAAGTCCATCCTGACCAAGCATACGACTTGTTTTGCTCCATGAAGCCTTTCATCTGGCTGTAATCGAATGCAATACGCATTATGGTTATCTCGCCGTCGCCGTTTTTGCCGTATCTTACGATATCGCCCGGTTCAAGGTCGGATACGGAAAGAGGTCCGCACTCTTCCTCGGAATCATCCGGTTTTACGGGAACAAGTTCCTTTACCTCACTGGGATTACGCTTAGTCATATACGCATTCTCAGACAACGGAATTGTAACCTCTGTAAGTTTATTGTAACTTATATTGTAGCCTTTGAGAGCATTGACAGAGTCGCCGTCTGCATTCACTGTATTTACTTTCCTTGTAATAAGAAGCGCCTGGTCACCATCCTTAATCGTTTCCGCACCGCCGTCTGCATTTTCATAAAATATAAATACATTGGGTACAGGGTCATTCTTTATGGTCGAATATGCTTCAACTATAAGTCCTGCTTTGGGAGTAAGGGTTCTGTTTACAAAGAATCTCTTTTCATTATCAAAATCGTCAACGGATGTAGGAACAGTAAATCTGGTGTTGGATGCAGATTTGTTGTAAGCAATTATGGACCAACCAAACGCACCGCCTGTAGTTGGCTCCTGATAATCCATTTCAAAAGGTGCAACGCCTTCATTTCCCTCGAACATCTTGAATGAGGGAGACACATGATACCAGTCTTTTACACCCTCCTCACCGTATGCTGCAGGGGTTACAATGTTTGTAAGAACGCCGTCCTCGGCATCAAAAAGTACTGCTTTACCCATGTGGCTTGCCAAAAGTGCCTCTACATCGGATGCATCTACACGCTCTCTGTTTACGGTGAGCCTGTCGGGAAGATTCAAAATTTCGATTTTAGCATCCTGTGTGTAAAGTCTTATGGCAAATTCCTCATCAAAACCGCCTGTACCTACAGGAGATATACCTGTGAATATACCAATCTTTGAGGTACCTACCGTACCTTCCGAAACCCATACGATACGATTTGAATTATTTACATATACCTTGTAAAGTTCACCGGGGTTTAAAAGTGGCTTATTGGAAGATTTTTGATATGCTTCGGAGAATTCGAGCATTTCGCCGTTTAACGGATAGAATTCTTCACTTGTATATGAATCGAGTTCAACTTCAAGAGCAGAAGAGGCGCATTTCTGTACTTCGAGATAACTCTTGCCGTCCTTACTTTCGATAACTCTTATCACATTACCCTTAACGATTGAATCGATATTTGTTTCTTTTCCGTATTCATCAAGGATAAGGACTTTTTCATACTTTTCGCCCTCTTCGAGTGAAAGTGTGGAAATTCCATCATTTGCCTTTGTGAATTTAAGTGTGTTATAGACCTTTGAAGTAGGATAAGACACATTGGAAACAAGCATATCCTTTGCATCTTCAATAACTATTACAAGTCCCTCTTCGTCGTTATCTATAAGTGTAACCTTGCCATCTGTTACAGAAAGCATATCGTTTGTATAACTATCGGTAAAAATACCGTTATATATGATTGGTGTGTTTCTTGCAACCTTAACAGAATCGTCCTTTCCGTCTATTGTGTAGTACATAACACCGTTTTTAAAGTCTGTGCCTTCTGTGATAACATCTGCATTATCTATAGGCAGAATATACACGAGTGTGTCATTTTTATTGGGATCTATGCTGTAGTATGCCACAACCTCTCTGCCTATGTGTTTACTTGCAGGGTATGTACCCTCACCGTAGTTGAGAACCTTATTGCCAACGTTAATGCAATTTTCCCCAAGTTTGGAGGCCGCAGAATAAAGCGTGGTAATACCGTTATCTGTGATGGTTCCTTCAACATTATCGAGTTTTAAATAGCAATTTAAGAAGGTTTCGCCCGAATCTTCGTACACGAGTTCACCGTCGGAAATGCTTAAGGCAAATTTTGTTTCTACATCAAACGCGTTGTAAAGCATGGTAACTGCATTTCTTAAGGTTATGGTATCGCTGCCTGCCTGATCTACACCTGTAAGAAGTTTGCACTTGTGGGCAACCTTGTAATATCCATTGGGATAGCCACCCATTGCGAGTGCTATTTCGTCGTAGCCAAGCATGGAAACAACTACTTTCTGAACTTCAGATACGGTCAATAGCGAATTGGGGGCAAAAGTGTTTTGTCCGATACCGTTCATATAGCCCATACCTACTACGGTGCTGATGCCTTTGTACTCGGAATGGGAAGCGTCCACATCACTGAAGATGGGCATAACGGATTCTACGCTTGCATCTGCATTGTCATTACCAAACATGGTATCCTGCCATACATCGCCTCCCGAGTCCTCTCCGTAGAGAAGAATAGCAGAAATGAGTGTTGCAAATTCCCCTCTTGTTATACGCTTTTGGGGATTGTAATCCTTGAGTTCTATGATACCAAGACCATCAAATATAACTTCTGCAAAGGTGGCTTCGGTATCCGTTTCCTGTGCTTTAACGCCAATAACTGTGCTCATTGACAATAGCATAGTAAAGATTAAAATAAGTGTAATAATTCTGTTTTTCATAATTTTCACCTTACTTTCTTATCGTATGTTTTCGCCCAATATATGAACGCAGTTGTAAATGATTTTCGCAATTTCTGCTCTTGTGCAGTTGTTTGCAGGTCTAAATGTGTTATCATCAAATCCGTTTACTATAAAGAGTGCGGAAAGGTAATTAACAGCATTTTTTGCATACTCTGATACCTCATCTTTGTCTGCAAATTCATTTTCGGGATAAACCTGTTCACTTGCATTTGCAACTCTCATTATCATAACACATATATCCTGACGGGTTACACCCTGTCCTATACCGAATTGTGTTTCGCTGATTCCGTTTACAAT
>JAZNJU010000061.1:0-7068 GCA_045578205.1 Clostridia bacterium
AAATTGTAAAAAACACTTGATTTTTACAATGCTTTGTGATAATATATTAAAGGTATACGGGCGGTCCTCTGTAAAAGGCTCACGAGTGTTGGGTCATTAGTGCTTTACAAGAACGTCTAAGGAGAGAGGAGGATAAAATAATGGATATTATTGAAAGCTTAACAAGCGCACAGTTAAGAACAGACCTTCCTGAGCTTTGCATCGGTGATACAGTTAAGGTTCACGTGCTTATCAAAGAAGGTACAAGAGAAAGAATCCAGGTGTTTGAAGGAACAATCATTTCCAAGAAACACGGCGGTATTACAGAAACTTTCACTGTAAGAAGAATTTCCTACGGTGTTGGTGTGGAAAGAACATTCCCTGTAAATTCTCCTAAACTTGCTAAAATCGAAGTTGTCAGAAAAGGTAAAGTCAGAAGAGCAAAACTCTACTACTTGCGTGACAGAGTCGGCAAAGCAACAAGAGTTAAAGAGAAAATATAACCACTTACTTGTAAAGAGGACTTTGTTAAGTCCTCTTTACAAAAACTGTGCTTAGTCGGCTATGGTCATAGGATGTCCATAGCCTTTATTATATAGCCTTCGAACCCGCTTTGAAACCGATATTTTCGGCGTTTCCGAAAGGCTTGTATAGGAGATGTTAATGTATGGAAAACAACGAAAACATAACACAGGCTGTTGAAACAGCAGTTTCAAAAACAAACTGGAAAAAGGAACTGATAGATTGGGTTGTGTGCATTGTTCTTGCGCTTGTTATTGCTCTTGTTGTGCGCAACTTTATCTTCACGCTCGTATCCGTTGACGGTGACAGTATGTATCCCACATTAAAACACGGAGACAAACTTTTTACGAGAATTATCGGTTACAAAACTCCAAAGCAGGGCGATATCATTATATTCAATCCTTCAATCAGCGAAAGCAACCGCAAGCCCAACAAGGAAACTGCGTATGTTAAGCGTGTTATAGCCGTGGCAGGTCAGGTAGTGGATATCACTCCCGACGGACACGTGAGCGTTGACGGCAAAGTCCTTGAAGAAGATTATATTTCCGAACCCATAAGCAGACTGTACGATACTCAGTTCCCATTCACGGTTCCCGAGGATACCGTGTTTGTCTTGGGAGACAACCGAAACCGCAGCCACGACAGCCGTCAGATGGATGTCGGTGCTGTCCCTCTGGAAAATATAATCGGAAAAGCAGAATTCAGACTTTTGCCTTTTAGTTCTTTCGGTACATTATACAAATAAACCAAAATGGCACCGCGGCTATCCGAGGTGCCATGTCTTTTTTACGAGGTGATATAGATGGATATACAGTGGTATCCCGGTCATATGACCAAAACAAGACGAATGATGGAGGAAAACCAAAAACTCATTGATATCGTGGTGGAACTTCTGGATGCCAGAATACCTTTCAGCAGCCGAAATCCCGCAATTGATGAAATTTTCCCCAATAAACCCAGACTTGTCGTGCTGAACAAATGCGACATAGCAGACAGCAAAATAACGGGTGAGTGGGAAAGATATTTTTCATCAAGAGGTTTTGCGGTAAAAAGTGTGTCTTCTGTATCGGGAAAATCGCTAAATGACGTTTTCTCATCATGCAAAGAGATACTTAGGGAAAAAATAGAGCATGATAAAAAAAGAGGTCTTGTAAACAGACCTGTCAAAATGATGGTTGTAGGAATTCCCAATGTGGGTAAATCTTCTTTTATCAATAAACTTGCAGGCAAAAAAAGCGCAATAACAGGGGACCGTCCGGGCGTTACTAAGGGAAAACAGTGGATAAGACTTCCCAATTCCTTTGAACTGCTGGACACACCGGGAATTCTGTGGCCCAAGTTTGAAGATGTTTCTGTGGGTGAAAAACTGGCTTTTACAGGCGCTATTAAAGACGAGATAATGGATTTGGAAGAGATAGCCTGCAGATTGCTCGCATTTCTTAAAGAACGCTATCCCGAGAAACTTACCGAGAGATACAAAATGACCGATTTTGACAATCTCGAGGATTACGAACTTCTGGAACTTCTGGGTCGGAAGCGCGGTTTTGTGATTTCAGGCGGCGAAATTGATACAGAACGTGCCGCAAAGATTCTTTTGGATGAATTCCGCGGTGCAAAACTCGGAAATATATCTCTGGAAAAGCCTGAAGATTTTACGGAGGATAAGTAGTTATGCTGGAATATGAAAATAAATACTATGAAAAAGGCTGTAAGTATATAGCAGGTGTGGACGAGGCAGGACGCGGTCCTTTGGCAGGTCCCGTATTTGCCGCCGCAGTTATATTCGAAAAGGGCGTTTTCATACCCGAAATCAATGACTCAAAAAAACTTTCCGAGAAGAAGAGGGAAGAACTTTTTGAAGTGATAAAAGAAAAAGCACTATGCTACAGCATTGTGTCTGTGGATGAAAAGGAAATAGATAAAATCAACATCTTAAACGCGGCACTGAAATGTTTCAATATGGCTGTGTCCAACCTGAGCATTAAACCCGATGTGGCTCTTATAGACGGTAACCGTTGCGGAGAGATGCCGGTGCCCTGTGAAACCATAGTAAAAGGGGATAGCAAGAGTATGTCTGTTGCAGCCGCTTCAATTCTTGCCAAGGTTGCCAGAGACCGATACATTGTGGAACTGGATGCTGTTTATCCTGAGTATAATTTCAAAAAACACAAAGGCTACGGCACCAAGGAACATCTTGAGGCAATTCAAAAATACGGTCCTTGCCCCATACACAGACTTTCCTTTAAAGGAGTAAAATAAGTATGAATACAACCTCGGTTGGCAGAATGGGCGAAGATATAGCCTGTGAGTATCTGAAGAAAAACGGATATGAAATTCTAAAGAGAAATTACCGCGCGGCGCGGGGTGAGATTGATATAATCGCCAAAAAGGGAAGTCATCTTTCTTTCGTGGAGGTAAAAACCAGATACAATACAGACTATGGGTTTGCATCCGATTCGGTTAATTCCAAAAAGCAAATGAGAATTATAAGCGCTGCAAGGGCATATCTTATGATATATAAAGACTACGAAGATGTGTCTTTTGATGTGTGCGAGGTGTACACGGGAGTAAGAAGCATCAACTATATTGAAAACGCATTTTGATTTTGGTGAAATATCATATATAACTTTCAAAAAAGCATGGAATTTTGGAACAAAAAGGATAAATTTTGGAGTTTTTTGAATTATTTCACCAAAAAACTTGCATTTTTCACTCTGATGTGATAGAATTATAGCATTGTATTTTAGATATCATTTGGAGGACATATTATGGAATTATCAAAGAAATTTACCGCTATATCACCATCACCCACGCTCATGATTGATGCTAAATTCAAGCAGATGAAAGCAGATGGGATGAATGTAGTCGGTTTTGGCGCAGGAGAACCCGATTTTGACACACCTGCATATATAAAGGAAGCCGCAATAAATGCTATTAATTCCGGAGTTACCAAGTATACACCCGCTTCCGGAACTCTTGAACTTAAAAAGGCAATTTGTGAAAAGTTCAAAAGGGACAACGGACTTAGTTATGAGCCGTCCCAAATCGTTGTAAGCAACGGTGCAAAACACTCTCTTATCAATGCTTTCGGTGCAATTCTTAACCCTGGTGACGAAGTTATTATTCCTGCACCTTACTGGGTTAGTTATCCTGAAATGGTTAAGTACAACGACGGTGTTCCTGTTGTTCTGTACACAACCGAAGAAAGCGGTTTCAAGTTTTCTGCAGAAGACTTCAAAGCCGCCATTACCCCCAAGACAAAGGCTATTGTTTTAAACAGCCCCTCAAACCCCACAGGTATGGTATATACCGAAGAGGAACTTCGAAAAATTGCAGATGTGGCTGTGGAAAATAATATATATGTAATTTCTGACGAAATATATGAACACCTCATATATGACGGAATGAAGCATGTCAGCATAGCATCTTTTGGTGACAAGATAAAAGACCTCACCATCATTATAAACGGTGTATCCAAGACATATGCAATGACCGGATGGAGAATTGGCTTTACTGCTTCCAATGCACAGATTGCAAAGGCAATGGGCAATGTTCAGAGCCACACAACCTCCAACCCCAACTCCATTGCACAGGCTGCTACAGTTGCCGCGTTGAACGGCCCCAAGGATGATCTTGTTACAATGATAAAGGCGTTTGACGAAAGACGCAAATACATGGCAGAAAGAATCAACAACATTGATTCTGTAAGTTGCTTAAAACCTCAGGGTGCTTTCTATGTTATGATGAATATATCCAAATTAAAGGGCAGAACGATAGCAGGAAAACTCATTAATTCTGCCGATGATTTTGCCGAAATCTTCTTGGAGAAGGAACTTGTTGCAGTAGTTCCGGGTAACGGATTTGACGCACCCGACTATGTTCGCTGGTCATATGCAACAAGCATGGAAAATATAAAAGAAGGCATAGACAGACTCGAAAGACTTCTTGCCGAATAATCAAAATACTAACTGCAAAGGGCAGAATTATTGCTCTTTGCAGTTTTTTGCTATGCGAAAATCCATATTTCTATTGATTTTATTCGGTAAAAAGAGTATAATAATATGGCGATGGCTCGGAGGTGGCATATGGAAAAAGTAAATATATTAGGCGTACGGGTAAGTAAACACAGCATAGATTCCGCATCGGACAAAATAGCAGAATATGTTAAAAACGGAGAAAAAGGAAAATGCGTCTATACTCCAAACTCCGAGATAATAATGGTGGCATACCGCGACAGTGAATTCAAAGACGTGTTAAACAGTGCCGATATGCTCCTTGCAGACGGTATAGGCGTGGTTTATGCTTCGAAAATTGTCAAAAATCCAATATCCCAAAGGGCGGCTGGCTATGATACAGCGTGCAAGGTTCTGGAGAAACTGTCCGAATACGAGGCGGGGGTTTATCTTTTCGGTGCCGCAGAGGGGGTTGCCCAAAAGGCTGGAGAAGAAATATGCAAAAGGTATCCCGGAATTAGAATCTGCGGGGTATCAAACGGATATTTCGACGAAAAACGTGAAAGAGAAATTATAGATGATATAAACAGCAAAAAACCCGATATCCTCTTTGTGTGCCTTGGTGCTCCAAAGCAGGAGAAATGGATTTATGCACACAAGGATGAAATGGATTTCGGAGTTGCCATGGGCATAGGCGGAAGCCTGGATGTTTTTGCGGGCACGGTAAAACGTGCACCTGAGTTTTATCAGAAACACGGTATTGAGTGGTTGTACAGGCTTTTGAAACAACCCAAACGAATAGTGAGAATGCTGGATCTTCCGAGATTTGGTTTCAAAGTATTGTTAAATGGTAAAAAATTTCCACAGGAGTGAAAGAGATGAATGTAGAGTTACTTCAGTATAATCCCGATTGTGAAAAAATTGTGGCAGCAGCCGCCAAACTTTGTTACTCATCATCGGAAATAAACGGTATATTAAACGGTCTTGATGCCGAAAAAACAGTTTCATTTATAAACAGACTGATGAGCATGGGTCACGAAAGCCCCATAGAGCATATAACATTTACCTTTGGTATTGAGGGTGTGTCCAGAAGTCTTCTGGCACAGTTTACACGTCACAGAATAGCAAGTTACAGTGTAAAGTCACAAAGGTATGTTAATGAGGGAAAATTTGAATTTATTATTCCTCCCGAGATAGAAAGGGAACCCGAAGCAAAGAAACTGTTTCTGGAAGCCATGGAGGATGACCTGAAAAAATATAACGAGATATCTGCAATACTATTCAGAAAGCATTTTGAACAAATGACAGAAAGCGGAATGGATGAAAAAAAGGCGAAAAGTGCCGCGGAGAAAAAAGCGATAGAAGATGCCAGGTACATACTTCCCAACGCGTGTGAAACAAAGATGATTGCAACATTCAATGCAAGAAGCCTTTTAAACTTCTTTAACCACCGTTGCTGTGAGAGAGCGCAGTGGGAAATACGCGATATGGCAGAGAGGATGCTTGCATTGGTTAAGGAGGTTTCTCCCACCATATTTAAGCACGCAGGTCCTCCGTGCCTTTGCAAACCCTGTCCCGAAGGGGCAATGAGTTGCGGAAAGATGCTTGAGAAAAGAAAGCAGTTTTTGGGAGAATGATAATGAAAAACTACAAACTTGTTGTTATAGAGGGTGTGGATTCAAGCGGAAAACAAACCCAGACGGAAAACCTTTTTGAAAATGTCAAATCTCTGGGATACAAGACGGAAAAAATAGTTTTTCCAAATTATGACAGCCCCACGTCTTCGCTTGTCAAAATGTATCTTGGCGGTGAGTTCGGAAGCAATCCAAACGATGTCAATCCATATACCGCATCCGCATTTTACGCGGTGGACAGAGTGGGGAGTATAAAGGCTCTGTGGGCAGAAAAACTTGAACGTACCGAGGTTGTAATTGCGGACCGCTATGTTACATCCAACATGGTGCATCAGGCTTCTAAAATCGAAGATAAGGAAGAAAAGGAAAACTTTTTAAATTGGGTCTACGATTTTGAATACAATAAACTGGAACTGCCCAAGCCTGATTTGGTTATATTTCTGGATATGCCTGTTAAATATGCGATGGAACTTATGGCTTCCAGACCAAACAAGATAACATCCGAAAGCCGAAAGGATATTCACGAGTCTGATGAAACCTATCTAACCAAGTCATACAATAACGCAGTTTCCGTTGCTGATAAATACGGCTGGCACAAGGTGTCTTGCGTGGAGAGTGGCAAGGTGAGAAGTATCGAAGATATTTCCGGGGAAATATTCGAGACCGTAAAAACAATATTATAGTAAAATTCCGAATCCTTGTCGGATTCGGTTCTATGCGCTTGTAGCTCAGTGGATAGAGCACCGGCCTCCGACGCCGGGTTGTCGTAGGTTCGATTCCTATCAAGCGTGCCAAACGCAAAAGGTCCCTTAGGGGACTTTTTGCGTTTGTGGCACAGAAGATAGGTCGAACTACGACGTGCGGCTAATGAGGTAGTATGTGAGACAAAGAAAAAAAGGGAAAGTAAAAGTATCATTTTGCTTTGTAGCACTTGACCACAGAGGATAGCTCCGTAGGCGCCCTGAGCGAAGCGAAGAAGT
>JAZNJU010000062.1:0-9223 GCA_045578205.1 Clostridia bacterium
TACTCCCCAAAACTTTCTTACAGAAGAGGCCGCAGGGAACCCCGCCGGGTGGGAGAAAGACTTTTTTTTGAACGCGCGCGGGAACAATTTGAACGTTTTCGCCCTTACTTTTTGGCGATATTGGAGGCTTAAAAAATGAGAACGGCTACAATAGAGAGAAAAACAAAAGAAACTGATATTAAATTATCAATTAACCTTGACGGCAAGGGCAATTCAAACATAGAAACAGGCTGTGGTTTTTTAGACCATATGCTTACCCTTTTTGCAAAACACGGCAGATTTGACCTGGACATAAAGTGCACGGGGGATACATATGTGGATTTCCACCACACAGCAGAAGATGTTGCCATTGTACTCGGAACAGCGTTCAAAGAGGCTCTGGGCGAAATGAGGGGTATAAACCGTTATGCAGACATTATCCTCCCCATGGACGAAAGCCTCATTATGTGTGCTGTGGACATTTCGGGCAGGTCGTATCTGGGATTTGAAGCCCAGTTTCCAAGCAGAAAAATAGGTGATTTCGACACGGAACTTGTGGAGGAATTCTTATTGGGTTTTGTGCGCAATGCGGAAATCACTCTGCACATAAAGAAACTTGCCGGAACAAATTCCCATCACATTGCCGAGGGCATATACAAAGCATTGGCAAGGGTCATGGCAAGTGCAGTTAAAATAAACGGCGAATACAAGGACGAAATTCCTTCGACAAAGGGTGTAATATAATGATAGCAATAGCAGATTACGGCGTCGGAAACATTTTTTCTCTGGTTAGTTCTCTTAAGTACATCGGAGCGGACGCTTATCTTACAAAGGACCCGTCGCGTCTCAAAGAGGCAGACAGAATAATTCTCCCCGGTGTGGGTGCTTTCGAAGATGCCGCAAGAAAACTCCGTGCATCGGGTATGTGGGATGCCATACTGGAGGAAACCGCAAAGGAAAAACCTCTTCTCGGCATATGCCTCGGTATGCAGATGCTCTTTAAAAAAAGTTTTGAATACGGCGAGCACGAGGGTCTGGGTCTCATAGACGGAAGTATCTCTCCCATTGAGGGCAACATTCCCGAGGGACTTAAAATTCCCCACATAGGCTGGAACAGCCTGTCATTTCCAAAAGACAAGCCCAAGAGCGCCATATTCAAGTATTTAAAAGACGGAGACTTTGTGTATTTCGTTCATTCTTTCTACGGCAAGGACTGTGAGCAGAGTGTGAGTGCAATCACCGAATACGGTGCACCCCTTACCGCGGCGGTAGAGAAAGGCAACGTGTACGGCACGCAGTTCCATCCCGAAAAAAGCGGAGATACGGGACTTAAAATATTAAAGGCTTTTGCCGAACTGTAAGGTGACAAAACATATGAACATTTTTCCTGCAATAGACATTATAGATTCCAAGGCGGTAAGACTTTTCAAGGGGGATTATTCCCAAAAAACCGTCTACAACGACAGCCCTCTTTCCGTGGCAAAAGAATTCTGCGAAAAGGGTGCGTCCTACATTCATCTGGTGGACCTTGACGGAGCAAAGTCAGGGGAAACCCCAAACTGCAGTATAATAGAATCCATAGCAAAAGAAACCCCGCTCAAAATAGAAATCGGAGGCGGAATACGCTCCGAGGAGGTAATAAAAAGGTATCTTGATGCAGGGGTTATGAGAGTAATCCTGGGCACCGTTGCAATCGAAAATCCCCGTTTTACCGAGGAAATGGTTTCAAAATACGGTGAGGCTATTGCCGTGGGCATAGATATTTCAAACGGTTTTGTAGCAACAAAGGGCTGGACAAACATAAGTTCCGTAAGTTGCGATGAAATGTTTGCCAGAATGGAGGCGACGGGAGTGAAGACCGTCATATGCACCGACATCTCCAAAGACGGTGCTATGAAAGGTACAAACCTGGAACTTTACAGGGAACTCAAGGCAAAATATTCTATTGACATAGTGGCTTCGGGTGGTGTATCCTCAATAGAGGATGTAAAGGCACTTAAATGTATGGATATGTACGGTGCAATCCTCGGAAAGGCTCTCTACGAGGGAGCAATAGACCTCACGGAAGCAATAGAGGTGGCAAGATGATAACAAAAAGAATCATTCCCTGCCTTGACGTAAGAGCAGGCAGAGTTGTAAAGGGCGTAAACTTCGAGGGACTAAACGATGTGTCATCTCCCGTTGAACTGGGCAGATTCTACAGCGAAAACGGTGCAGACGAACTGGTTTTCTACGACATAACCGCGTCCTATGAAGAAAGGGCGCTTTTTACCGATATATTGAAAGAAGTGGCATCAACCATATTCATTCCCCTAACTGTAGGCGGAGGCATAAACACTCTCGAAGACTTCGACAGAGTGTTAAAGTGCGGAGCCGACAAGGTTTCCGTGAATTCGGGGGCAATAAAGAACCCCGACCTCATAAGGGACGCGGCATTGCGCTACGGTGACCAGTGCGTGGTCCTCTCGGTAGATATCAAGCGTGTGGACGGCAAGTTCCGTGTGTTTGCCAAGGGAGGCAGAGAGGACACGGGCATAGACGCCATAGAATGGATAAAAATGGGCGAAGCGAACGGCGCAGGCGAAATCGTTGTAAACAGCATCGACACCGACGGTGTCAAAAAAGGTTTCGACATCGAAATGTTAAAGGCGGTTAATTCCGCGGTCAGCGTTCCCGTTATAGCCTCGGGCGGTGCAGGATGTATAGAAGATTTCATCACACTTTTTGAAGAAATCCCCACAATAGATGCAGGTCTTGCGGCATCCATCTTCCACTTCGGAGAGGTTGCCATATCCGAACTCAAAATGAAACTTAAAGAAAACGGCATCAATGTGAGAATATAAAGGAGAAAACAAATGGATATAAATTCTTTGAAATTTGACGAAAAGGGACTTATCCCCGCCATTGTAACAGACGACGAAACAGGCAAGGTGCTCACTCTGGCATATATGAACAAGGAAAGTCTGGAAATAAGTATAAAGGAAAAGAAAACATGCTTCTGGTCCCGTTCCAGGGGCGAACTCTGGCGCAAGGGCGAAACCAGCGGAAACTATCAGCACATTGTTTCCATTACTGCCGATTGCGACGGCGATGCTCTGGAAGTGCGCGTCGTAAAAGACGGTCCTGCCTGCCATACAGGTGCGGATTCCTGCTTCAATGATGTTGTTTTCGGTGAAAAGGAAGATAAGTTCAAATTAGATTCCCTTATGCAGAAGTTGAAACAGAGAAAGAAAGACCTCCCCGAGGGTTCATACACTACATACCTTTTCCAGAAAGGCCTGGACAAGATTCTCAAAAAAGTGGGCGAGGAGTGTACCGAAGTTATAATTGCCGCCAAGGCAGAAGACAAGGCGGAGACAATCTACGAAATTTCTGACCTGTGCTATCACACATTGGTGCTCATGATAGAAGCGGGAATTGAAATAGAAGATATCAGAAATGAACTTGCTTCACGCGATGTTATCGAACACAAGGTTAAGCAGGAAAAAATGACGAAATAACGAAAGGAAGAAGAAAATGAAAAAAGTAATTTCTATGATTTTGGTGCTTGTGCTCTCTCTTGGAACACTTGCATTTGCACAGGAAACACCCACAGATTCTCTGGTGGAAGAGAGTGTACAGACTGCAGAAGTTGCAATCAAACTTTTTGCAGACAACAGGCAGGTAAAAACAGAAACCGTTGTTGTATCCGAAAGAACACTCATACCCTTAAGAGCGCTTCTGGAAACCATAAACGCTCAGGTAGACTGGATAAACGAAACCCAGCAAATCAATGTGACACGCGCAGGAAAAACCGTAACACTTCAGATTGGAAGTAACATCATGGTAACTCCCGACGGTGAGAAGACAATGGACGTGGCTCCCATACTTCAGGGCGGAACCACAACCTATGCGCCCCTGCGTGCCATCTCCGAAGAATTCGGGCTCACAGTGGACTGGGACAACGGCACAAAGACAATCCTTGTGACAACTCCCGACGGATGTCCCTATGTTGATTTCTACGAGGGAGCAACCCTCGGAGACCTTGTGGCACAAGGTCTTATAGATGCAGAGTCATTCACGGAAATAAGCACACTTGACTATGAAGAAAACAAGGATAAACTCTACATCGTTGTGTATAACTCCATCCCCTTAAATGCCTATGCAAAGATGCAGGGATTTGAAACATCCGAACTCAAGGAAATTCTCTCTCTCGATGCAGCATATCCCGATGATGCCAAGTGGGGCGATGCAATAGGCGACACACCGTTTGGAACATATCTCTACAATGTTGTGGGACTTGGTGCAAGCGGACTTTCTATCGATGAAGCAATGGAAATTGCAAGAATGAACTACGGCCTGGGCACTGAATACACAGCAAGCACTCCATTTAAGTATGTGAGAACAATCGTAGACGGCCTTGACCTTGAATACCAGAAGTCCGAAGCAGAAAAAGCAGCACAGCAGGAAGCCGCAGACCTTGAAGCGCTTCCAAAACTTCTTGAAAACAAAATATACTTTACCATTACAATGAACGACGGCACCAAGATGAAAGGTGAACTCTACCCCGACCTTGCTCCCGAAACAGTTGCAAACTTTGTAAAACTCGTAAATGCGAAGTTCTATGACGGACTTATTTTCCACAGAGTAATCGACGGCTTTATGATTCAGGGCGGAGGCTTCGACAAGAATTACAAGGAAAAAGAGGCAGACCCTATCAAAGGTGAGTTCTATGCAAATGGTGTTACCAATGCGTTAAAGCATGAAAAAGGTGTAATCTCCATGGCAAGAACAAATGACCCCAACTCCGCTTCCAGCCAGTTCTTCATTATGGACGAAGCAAATTCCGGACTTGACGGTCAATATGCGGCATTTGGAAAAATAACCTCCGGTTTGGATGTTGTGGACAAGATTTCACAGGTTGAAACCGAAACCAAAGAGGGCGGTTTTGAAAACGCACCCAAGAAGAATGTTGTAATAAAGACAATAAGAATAAATAAATGAAAATAACGAAAGAGGGGCGAATTGATATGCCCCTCTTTTTGCTATTTCTGTATATTCACCATTTCTTCCAAATCATCGGGATTTATTCTGCACTGAAGAGTCAAGTCGTCATAGCACTTTGCAAAAGGCTTTCTGTAATCCCCTCTGAAGATTTCTCTTGCTTCTTTATCGTGGAAGTCGGGAATGTCGTATTCCTTGGAACCGTCCAGAATACTGTACCATGTGAGTATTCCTGCTGCTGCAAGAGATGCGGAGCGGTACACGTCAAAGAATATTTCTTTTTCACCGCGGAGGAACTTTATAAAGTCAAGCATGAGTATTGCATCAATACCGCCGTGACCGACACCGTCCACCTTATGGCCGAACTTTTTGCTTTCTTCGGGAGTAATGAGAGGCCAGGGGGGAAGGGTCTTTTTGAATTCATTTTCCTGAACACCGGATTCTAAGAGGATTTCCTCTCTCCAGTCGTTTCTAAGGGTTTCCATAGTTCCTGTTTCGCAGGCAACGCGGAACCACTTGCTTATGGTACCGCCGTTAACAACGCCCGTGGTGTTAAATACTGCACCGTTATCCATTTCGGTTATGCAGAAACTCTTTCTCATGTCGCTGACTTTCTTGGTTCCGGGGGAATCCATGCGCACGCCCTTGCCAAGCACCTTAACGGGAACGGATTCGGTTATGTACATAAGAGGTCCCAGAGAGTGCATGTTGTAGTAGCAACAGGGCAGAGTCTGTCTCCAGTGGAGGTTATTGAGGTCAACGGGAGGTTTTATGTTAGCGCCGGGAACGCTTGAATGTATGTACTCTGCATCGGCATACATTACCCTGCCGTATTCCTTGTTTGCAATTTTGTCTTTCATTGCGTGAACTGCCTTGAAGTAGGGGCAGTTAGCGCCGAGCATATACTTTGTGCCCGTTCTTTCATATGCTTCCACAAGGTCGATGCACTCGCCGAGAGATGCAGCAGCAATAGTTTCGCTCATAACGGCAACCCCTGCCTCCATAGCCTTTATGGCATAGGGAACGTGTTCATCGAAGTAGTTGCAAAGGATAACGGCATCAATACCGGAATGGATAAACTCATCGAAATCCGTGTAAACTTTTGTTTCGGGCGAAAACAGGTGTCTTGTAGCCTCAACCTGCTTTTCGTTCTTTTCGCAAACTGCAGTGCATACTGCATACTCGTTGAATGCCAGACAGCCTTTTAAGGCAAAGTCACCGCGGACAAGACCCATAACACCTATTTTTAATCTTTCAGCCATAATAACAACTCCTTTTGTTACAATAAATTAATGCACACCATAATTTTACACACAAACGTTTGCAAATTCAATACACATTTTTAAGGTTCGGGTACACTTTATTTGTAATTTGTATTCTGCAATGACGTTTGTAACGAGTTTCTTCCTATTATATATAATGGGCATTGTGGAGTACAGCGTTACGGGAGAAAAAGCGGACCGGTTTACATAATGCAGTTTTTGGTGAAAAATCACGGCAAATCCAGTATTCATGAGGATTTTGAAAGGGTTTGGGCGATTAAATGAGCACAAAACCGTATGCAAATTTCACAATTTAAATCGGTGGTGATTGTGCAAAATTAACGAAATTTTAAAAAAATAACAAAAAAACGGCATTCCAAGAAAAAAATACTTGCAATGGACTTTTATTTATTATATAATAATCAAGCGTGGCATGACATACGATGATGTGGGAGGTTACCAATCGCAGGTAGTAACGGACTTTGCGGTTAATTTCCACGGAGAATGTCCGAATCGTGAATTCGGGCGGCACAGTCACTTGATATAGGTGTATTATGCCCCGGATAACTTAAGGTGGACTTAGGTTGCCGGGTTTTGTAATGCATTGAGTACGACACACCCGGGAGGGTGTACGTTTTCATGACTGCCGGAATGGCACCAACATTTTAAGTTAGGAGGGTACTATCCATGGCTAAAAGTCAGAAAATCAGAATCAAACTTAAGGCTTACGACCACCAGTTAATCGACCAGTCCGCAAAGAAGATTGTTGAGACTGCAGAAAGAACAGGTGCGAAGGTTGCAGGTCCTATTCCGCTCCCCACTCAGAAAGAGGTTGTTACCATCTTAAGAGCGGTACACAAGTATAAGGACTCCCGTGAACAGTTCGAATTAAGAACTCACAAGAGACTTATCGACATCCTGGAACCCACAGCCAAGACTATCGACAGTCTGCTCAAGATTTCCTTGCCTGCAGGTGTTGATATCGAAATCAAGCAGATGTAATTTTGCTTGTGTCTTGCAAAGTGCAAGGCTTGGGAGTTGTCACCGTCATTGACAACAGGTCATGTTGAGGCACCTTAATGCTTCAACCAATAACCATAATAGGAGGAAGACTAAAATGCAGAAAGCGATTTTAGGAAAGAAAATCGGAATGACTCAGATTTTTACAGAAGACGGCATTGTAATTCCTGTTACAGTAATCGAAGCCGGCCCTGTTACAGTCGTTCAGAAGAAAACAGTTGAAAACGATGGCTACAATGCTATCCAGGTTGGCTATGTTGATGCTAAAGACAAGGCATTGAACAAGCCCGAAAAAGGACACCTTGCAAAAGCAGGCGTTGCTAACAAGAGAGTTCTCAAAGAATTCAGATTGGAAGATGATTCTGCTTACAACGTAGGCGATTCCATCAAAGTCGACGTGTTCGCAGAAGGCGACAAGATTGATGTAACAGGCATCAGCAAAGGTCACGGCTATGCAGGTACAGTAAAGAGATGGGGCACACACAGAGGTCCTATGACTCACGGTTCCGGTTATCACAGAGGCGTTGGTTCCATGGGTGCTTGCTCAACACCTTCAAGAGTTATGAAGAACAAGAGACTTCCCGGTCACATGGGTGTTGAACAGGTTACAGTTCAGAATTTAGATGTAGTTAAGGTAGATGCAGAAAAGAACATCATCCTTGTTAAGGGTGCAGTTCCCGGTCCTAAGGGCGGCGTTGTAACTATCAAAAACTCAGTTAAGGCGTAATTGCGTAGGAAGGAGGACTAACAATGCCTAAAGTATCTCTATATAATATGGAAGGTAGCCAGATTGGCGATATCGAATTAAATGAAAGCATTTTCGGTTGCGAGGTAAACACAAGCGTACTTCACGAAGTAGTTAAGAATTATCTTGCAAACCAGAGACAGGGCACACAGAGCACAAAGACTCGTTCCGAAGTTCGCGGCGGCGGTATTAAGCCCTGGAGACAGAAAGGAACAGGTCGTGCAAGACAGGGTAGCATCCGTGCTACACAGTGGATCAAGGGCGGTATAGCATTAGGTCCCAAGCCCAGAGATTACAGATACTCTGTAAACAAGAAACTTAAAGCAATCGCTCTCAAGAGTGCGTTAAGTTCCAAAGTAGCAGAGGGCGCATTTGTTGTGGTTGACGAAATCGCACTTTCCGAAATCAAGACAAAGGCAGTTTGCGACATGCTTAAGAACTTAAAGGTTGAATCCAAGGCTCTTATTGTTACAAACGAAAAGAACGACAATGTTGTTAAGTCAGCAAGAAATATACAGGGTGTTGCTACTACATTCATGGGTAGCCTCAATGTATATGACATCTTAAAATATGACGTAATGGTTATATCCAAAGACGCTGTATCCAAGATTGAGGAGGTGTACGCATAATGAATAAATACGATATCATTATAAAACCTATCATTTCTGAAAAGAGTATGGATCAGTCCGCAGACAAGAAGTACACCTTTAAGGTTGCTCTTGGTGCAAACAAGATCGAAATAAAGAAGGCTGTAGAAGAAATCTTCGGTGTTAAGGTAGAAAGTGTTACCACACAGAGAGTTCTCGGCAAGGTTAAGAGAATGGGTGCTACTTTCGGAAAGAGAGCAGACTGGAAGAAAGCAGTAGTTAAACTCACAGCCGACAGCAAGACCATCGAGTTCTTTGACGGAATGGCGTAATAAACCTATTAGAAATTAAGGAGTGAAAAGGAATGGCAATTAAAAAATTTAATCCTACATCTCCCGCACGCAGATTTATGACAGTTTCTACCTTTGAAGAACTTTCTAAGGTTGCTCCGGAAAAATCCTTGCTCGAACCCAAAAAGAGCAATGCCGGAAGAAACTCTTACGGTAGAATAACAGTTCGTCACAGAGGCGGCGGAAACAGACAGAAATACAGAATAATCGATTTCAAGAGAAATAAAGACGGAATGAATGCTACTGTTATGTCCATCGAATACGATCCTAACAGAACAGCAAACATCGCTCTTCTTC
>JAZNJU010000063.1:0-15321 GCA_045578205.1 Clostridia bacterium
ACACCATGCTTAGAAGAAACCAGAATCTTTTAGAAACTGCCCAGACCTTGGGTGCTCAGAAGATGGAAACCGAGTTCAAGATGCTTCAGGCACAGATTAATCCTCACTATCTGTACAATGCACTTGATTCCATTTCGTGGATGGCTCTGAAAAAGGGTGAGGAGGACATTGCCGATATGATATCGGCACTGGCGGACAGTTTCAGATACAATGCAAAAACTTCCGAAATGATAATAGATTTTGAAAGTGAATTGCAGTTTATCGAAAACTATGTAAAACTTCAGGAGAAATCCAGAGGCATAACAATTGATTTTAAAGCAGATGCAGACGAAGAAACGAGAAAACTCATGGTTCCGAAATTCGTTCTGCAACCCTTGGTGGAAAACGCAATCATTCACGGCATAAGACGTGACAGCGGCGAAATAAAAATAAGGATTTTTGCCGAGAAAAACGGTGAGTTGTTGCAAATACACACCGAGGACAACGGGGCAGGCTTCGATGCCGATGCACTCAACCGCCATCTTGACGGCGACAAAACAGTTTTTAATACCGAGAAAATCGGCATTATAAATATACACAAACGTGTTAAAAACAAATATGGCGAAAAGGCAGGACTGCGGTACGCCTCCAACGAACACGGCGGACTTACCGCAACCGTCACTTTGAGCCTGGGAAAAGGAGAGAAAGACAGTGAAATTTTTTAGGGACATAAGAAAGAACAAGTCACTCTTGCTTATGGCACTTCCGGGTATGGCTTGGTTTATTGCATTCTGCTACATGCCTATGTTCGGTATTGTTATTGCATTTAAGAATTATCGTTTTATCGACGGTATCTGGGGCAGTGAATGGATAGGATTCAAAAACTTTGAATTCCTCTTTAAAACTGCCGATGCGTGGATAATCACGAGAAACACAATTTTCTACAACATTTTCTTCATTACTTTGGGAATGTGTTCGGCAGTGCTTTTTGCGATTATGTTTGATGCATTGGGAAGAAGAAAAATCAACCGCATAAACCAGACAGTTGTTCTTTTTCCGCACTTTATATCATGGGTTGTAGGTTCCTACTTTGTATTCACACTCCTCAGCACAGACATGGGTGTTTTAAACAAAATCCTCGGTGCATTCGGAGTAAAACCAATCAACTGGTATTCAGAACCAAAGTATTGGCCGTTTATACTGCCTGTCTGCTACCTGTGGAAGCACGTAGGCTACCAGAGTGTTATATACTATTCCAACATCCGTGGTTTTGACACCGAGTATTATGAAGCCGCAAAGATAGACGGTGCAACCTGGGGTCAGTCGATGAGATACATAACACTTCCTTTACTTATTCCGATTCTTACAATAATGTTTATCATAAACATCGGTGGTGTAATGCACTCAGACTTTGGTCTTTTCTACCTTGTTCCCAAGAACTCAGGTCCTCTCTATACCACAACAAGCACAATCGATACCTATGTGTACAACGGTATCACCTCCGCAGGAAATGCTTCCTACGGTCCCACATCTGCAGTTGCATTCTATCAGTCTGTTGTAGGATTTTTGCTTGTTATAACGAGCAATGCAATTGTTAAGAAAGTTTCCCCCGAAAATGCTATGTTCTGATGAAAGGAGTGAATAATAATGCCAATGCTTAAAAGAAAAAAATCATTAACAGACGACCTGCCAATCTCATTTAAGGTTTTTGCACTCTGTCTGACTACTTTGCTCTCGATTTCGTGCATTATACCTTTTCTTCTGACAATATCTATTTCGCTTACAGATGATACTGCCTTAAGACTTCAGGGTTACGGTCTCATTCCTGCAAAGTTCAGCACTGCAGCATACGATTACATATTAAAGAACGGCGAACAGATTGTTCGTTCCTATGGTGTCACAATTTTTGTAACGGTAGTAGGCACTGTAATGGGTATCATCATAATGACAATGCTTGCATACCCGCTCTCAAGACCTAACTTTCCATGGAAAAGACAGTTGACATTCATTGTTTACTTCACAATGCTTTTCTCGGGCGGTATGGTTGCAACTTACATTATAAACACCAGTGTGTATCACCTCAGAGATACCATATGGGCGCTTATCCTGCCGGGATGCTGTACACCGATGTATGTACTTATTCTCCGTACCTACATGAGCACTTCAATCCCGCCTGCAGTACTGGAATCAGCGCGAATTGACGGAGCAAAGGAATTCACCTGCTACTGGAAGATAGTTCTTCCCATGGCAGTTCCTTCCATAGCAACCATTTCACTTTTCCTTGCAGTTCATTACTGGAACGACTGGAACAGAGCATTCCTCTACATACTCATGAAGACAGAACTTTATCCTATCCAACTTCTTCTTAAGCGTATAGAAAATGAAATCCAGTTCCTTGCAAATAACTCCGAGGGTATTTCCATCTCCGAGGCTATGGCAATCGAGGAAAGTATCCCCGGCGAAACTGTCAAGATGGCACTTGTTGTTCTGGTTGTTGTACCTATCATCGTTGCATTCCCATTCTTCCAGAAATACTTTGTAAAAGGTATAACAGTAGGTGCTGTTAAGGGGTGATATCAAAAATCAATTCTTTTTAAAAGAATTTTAAATATATTGTTTTTAAAACAGAAAGGAGTATTAAAATGAAGATTTTAAAGAAAGTAGTATGTTTGGCATTTTGTCTGGCAGTTACCTTGTCATTTGTATCTTGCTTTGACAAGACAGAGAAAGTTCCCACACTCATCTGGTACGACAGAAGTGCACAGACAAAAGACCACGAACTCGTGACAGAAGCAATCAACGAATATATCGAACCCAAGATTGGTGCAAAGGTTAAGAGAATATCCATCGTTGGTTCCGAGTTTAATGAAAAGATGCGTCTTATCCTTGCGGCAAATGAACCTGCCGATGTAATCTACACAGGAGGTTCCACCTACCACACATATGTGGAAAACGGTTCATTTATGCCCTTAAACGATCTTCTCGATGAGCACGGTAAGGAACTTAAGAAGATAACACCCGATTACGCATTAAACGCTGCAAAAATCGACGGTGAACTCTACATGGTTCCGATATACAAGGACTATGCCGTAGAGCACGTTGTTCGTTACAATAAGGAACTTGCCGATAAGTACAATTTAGGTGAACAAATCGCTCAGTGTAAGACACTTGCAGACTTCGAACCTATCCTTGAAACAATCCACAAAAACGAACCTGATATCTATCCCTTCAAATTCTTAAGCACACTTTCAGGTCATGACCTTCTTCAGTATGACACAATCATGGGTAACAGCATCGGTGCTATCGACCTTGAGGGCGACCCCAACAAGATTGTAAATCAGTTCACTACCGACAAAGCACTTGAATACTATAAACTCATGCACAAGTGGTACAAAAAAGACTTTATGCGTAAGGATATAGCAACTGTTACCAGTAACAGCGATATTTCCGGCAGAGAGTTCATGTCCATTGAGCAGGAACTTCCTTATCTTATAGACCAGCACAACGCTGCACATCTCATGCCTTATGAAATGGCAGTTGCTCACCTCATTCAGCCCAAGATGGGTACAAAGAATGTTATCGGTATGGGCTTTGCAATCGGTGCAAACTGTAAGTATCCCGAAAAGGCAATGGCATTCATCAACCTCTTAAACACAGACCCCACACTTCGAAACATGGCGTCACTTGGTATTGAAGGCAAGCACTGGATAGCAGTCGGCGATGATTTCTTCAAACTTCCCGAAGGCTGCAAGACCAAAGCAGACACAGGCTTTGAAACTTACGGTTCACCTCAGGGTAACAAGTATATCTTCCGTATGATAGAAGGCACACCTGCAGATATCTATGAAAAGTATCAGGAATTTGATGAAAGCGCTATCAAGTCTCCTGCAATGGGCTTTGTATTCAATCCCAAAAATGTACAGAATGAAATAACTGCAGTAAACAACAAGTACCAAGAGTACTTCCCCGCACTTATCACCGGTGCAGTGGATCCCGATGTAGTATTCCCCAAAGCCGTTAAAGAGTTAAAGGAAGCAGGCGCAGACAAGATTATAGCCGAAATCCAGAAACAGTACGACGAATGGAGAAAGAATAGATGAAAAACCATAACTTAAAGAAAATATTAAATAAAACTATAATACTGATTGTTACTTTTGCTTTACTTTGCAGCATGTCAGTTTCGGCGGCGGTTACTCTGGACGCAGATGTAACCAAAGACAATGCTACCTTGACTGTAAGTTGCGGAGAAAGTTTTGCAGGAAAGAATGTTATTGTTCAGGTTTATGAACCCACAGGTACCGTTGACGATTTGTACGGCGACGATGCCTACGACGTAACCGATGCCGAGACACTCGAAAAAGCACTTGTTTGCGTATATCATGGCAAACTCGATGCAAACGGCGAAGTTACTTTCACAGTTGCACCCACAGGCCCCAAGGGCGTGTATGGTGTTCGTATCAGTGTCAAGAGTATATACGAACCCACAGAAACCGAATTTGTTTTCTCATCCGAGGATGATGCACAGCAGGTTATAGATAACCTCACAGCCGACCTCGATGCAGATGCGGTGGCTGAGGTGCTCAAGAAAGACCCCGATGCGAGCGACAGGATATATCAGTCCTATCAGATACTCGGACTTGCGGATAGTGCATACTACACCGAGTATGACAAGGGCGACGACGATACCTTCAAGCCAGGTGTTCATGCAAACATTGCAAAAAACCTTGACACAGAGGGCGATATCACCCCCGCAGACTTTACGGCACTTTTCGAAGAAGCAGTTGTTGTAGAAAGTGTGAATGTGCTCACAGGCGATGCCCTTGAACTATACATTGGAAACAACCACAAGAAACTCGGACTTGATGTAAGAAATGAGTACAAGAACATCTACTTAAATCCCAAGCGTTTCGATAGTGATGCCAAGGCAGCACTTCTCGATACCTTGGAAGACGAAACTCTCACCGGAAAAACCGCCAAGGAAGTTGCAGATTTCTTCTGCGAAGAAATCCTTGTAAACATTCTTCCCGGCAGCGAAGATGCTCCAGGTGTCATAGATAGTTTCATACTCGAATTTGCAACAACTTTGGAAGCAAACGGCGCCGATATGGATGCCTATGAAAATTCCGACAAACCCCTCGACCTTTGTACAGACATAGCAGGTTATGCTCCCTTTGAAACAATCAAAGATTTTGCAGATGCCATAAATTCTGTTCTTGATGATGCAGAGGGCACAGAAGACGGAGAGGATGAGGTTACACCCTCAAGACCTTCCGGAGTTGTTACAGGAGTTAAGACCGAAGGCAGTTTTTCTTCCACTACTTCCGGTACATCCTACACACCGGGAAATGCAAACATCAATGTGCAAGTTCCCAATGTGTCTGTCTTCTCCGATTTGGCAACAACTCACTGGGCATATGAGTCCATAGTTGCGCTTAAGGATGAGGGCATCATATCAGGTAAAGGCGACGGCAGTTTTGCTCCAAATGACAATGTAACAAGAGAAGAATTTGTAAAGATGCTTGTTCTTTCTCTCGGTCTTAACAATACCGACGGCGAAACCCCTGTGCTTAGTGATATGTCCGGCAATGAATGGTTCGCTCCCTATGTGTATGCGGCATTTAGCAGCGGCATTGTAAACGGCATAGGAGAGGGCTTTGGCGTAGGACAGAACATTACCCGTCAGGATATGGCTGTTCTCTGTGCAAGAGCAATTGAGTTCAAGGCAGTAACTTTGGAAACAGTCAGAGAGAACATGGCTTTTGCCGACGAAATCTCCGATTATGCTAAAGATGCTGTTGCAAAACTCTGGGGTGCAGGTCTTGTGAACGGCAAGAGCGAAACGGAATTTGCACCCAAGGCTACTGCAACAAGAGCAGAAGCCGCAAAGATGCTCTACGAAGTATTAAAAGCGATAAGATAAAAAATGTAAATTTACGCCCGAGATATTTCAATATAATTTTGAAAATTTTTTTAGGAGGCAAAATATAATGAAAAAATTAGTTAGTTTATTACTGGCAGTTATGCTGGTTATGAGCATGATGACATTTAGTGTAAGTGCATCGGAGGATAAAGCGTATGTTCCTAACACTGAGGAAGACAAACTTGGTACAGGTTTATTGACTACAGATGCTAATTATGGTTATTATGCAAAATATGTAGATCAAGATGCAGGTGTAGAAGTGGTGCTTGAAAGTGACGAAAGCGAAAACAAAGTGTTTAAAATTGCTGCGTCAAGTAATAGAAATAACGGTTCATCTCTTCTGGCTTTAAGACCTACAGGGTTGGGTTCTTCAAGTGCCGTAAACCGATTTGTTTCCAACATCAAGCTTTCCGACACAACCGATGCAGACGGTATGGTGGGTGTTCATCAGGTTTTTGCTGGTTGGACTGCCTCATCACCAAATTATACAGGTTGCGGTGTTTTCCTTACCGGAGGCGGAGCACAGTATTATGACCCGACAACAGGTATGCATATTAATTTTGTTGATGCGGGTACTATGCTTGAAGATACGTGGTACACAATAGAAACAATAGTGGATACACGTGCTGCAACAACTTCTGCAGATACATGCAGGGTATATATGAATGCTTTTGTGTACGAAACCGAGACAGGAGAGCGCGTAGGAACTAGCGGGTGGCAGTATGTGGATAATACGGTAATTGCATCCGGATGTACTGCTTATCGTAATGTGCTCACACAGGCGTGGAAGTACGATTCCGAAACATATGTATATGTAGACGATTTTACAGCATACGAGATTTTGGATTTGCCTGAATATCAAATACTTGATAACAATAAGAGAGAAAATGTTACTGTAAATCAATATATTGCTTATAATATGGTTGCTTCGGGTAATGCAGGAAATTACTTCAGAACTGCCGTAGATGCTTTTAATAAAAGTACAAGTGCCTTGATAACTTCCGAAGGCAATACTGCTGCACGAATAGAAATTGATTTCAGAGTTCCCGCTATGGATGAAGCTGCTAGGTATGATTTACTGTCATTTAATGCGGGCTTAAATTCTGTACAGTATGCAAAAAATGGAGCACTTCCTTCTGTAGGCACAAAGGCTAATAATCAGAATACCGGAAATACAGGAACAGTTCAGTTAAACAACAATGTTCTTACGGTAAATAGCTTCAATTCGGAGCTTGGTGTATATGATGCAGATGTGCCACTTACTGTTGGAAATGGTGAGGCAACAGGCTTAACTCTTAGTGCAAATACATGGTATACCTTGGTTTGGGATATTGATTTCTTCCCTGAATCTGCATCCAATCCGAAAGCTATGCTGTATGTAAAATCATCTGATGGAACTGTTTTGGCTCAGTCTAAGGCTATGTATGATATTCAACCTCTTTATACAAATGCCTATAATCAAACAACTATTACTTATTGCGGTACCCTGTATAAGAAAGATAGCTTCCACATTGATAACACCAACATATATGTAGCAACAACTTATGAAAATTTGAATAGCACAGAAACTCGCACTGTAAGAATTGAAGATGACTTTGAAACTTATAACAATGGTGATGACCTCTTTGCAGTTTTGACATCAGCACCAAGAAATATAGGTACAACATATTACAGTTATATCAAAACGACCAATACTTATCCTGACAAAGGTATTCATGTTGCACAGGATCTTTTCGTAGAAGAACTCAGCGGATTCGATTTTGTAGAGGGTAAAGAGTTTGACTCTACAGAGCCAATTGGTCTTAAGTTTGATTATACCCAACCCATTCCTCGGGACAATATTGAATCAAATATAGAAGTTTATGCAAACAATGTTCTGATTACAGAGGGTTATGATATAACTTATGGAGAAGCAAACGAAGATGACTGTGTAGACTACTTCGTACTTAACTTCACACATTTGCAGTGGGATACAACATATACCATAAGACTCAAAGCAGGTCTTGCTGACTGCAATGCTAGCGGTAACACCCCCATTTCCAGCGGTGTTCCTGCAGATAGCGGATTGTACAGGGATTGGACATTCAAAACCCCCGAAATCAACATCAATTATGCATTTGACTTAGATATTCTTAATGATGCAGACGAAGTTTATGCTTCAACTGCTCTTTCCAAAGACGATGTAATTAAGGGTAGTGTTGAAATTACAAATGACGGTGAAAAAGGACAGATTTCATGCTATGGTATACTTGCGATATATGATGGCACGAAACTCGTAGACATCAGAAAAACAGAACTTATAACTGCTCCGGCAGGAGAAGTTACCACACAAACTACAGAAACATATGTTGCCGAAAAAGACGGTCTTACTGCTAAGTTATTTGTGTGGAACACTTTTGAATTAATGACACCTTGGATTACACCCACACTTTTGGGTCAATAATTCCGAATTGAAATAGGAGAGAACGCATGATACGAGGATTACGACGCTTATTGCTTATGGTGATGATGCTCCTTGCACTGTCACTCACAGCAAATGCGCAGTCTGAATATGGCATCAAGGAATTAACTGTACGACTAAACAATGTCGGTGCAGAGGCTATCATTGAGATTAAGGGAACCCCCGGTTCCCTTGTCTCTGTGGAACTTGTCTGTCCCGATGCCACGGTAGGTCAGGCTTATACAGATGATGACTTAATGAATGTTTTTGCCGGCTTGGATATGATAGAAATTCCCCAAAGTGGCATAGCAATTTACAATTACGTAGCCGAGGATGACCTTGGTCTATATAATTTCCGTGTAGGCGGTGAGGTAGAGTCAGTATCCTACACAACTACCGACAATGATATTGAGCTTGCGACACCGGACGACTTCTTTACATCATTGTGGTTTGAAGGTTCCAAATCTGTGAAGGAAGAACATATGCATGGAACCATCTGGATTCGTATGGATAAACTTGTTGGTAATGTTGAAGAAAAGGTTAAGAACATTAAAAAGGAAATGGACAAGAGAGAACCCGGTAAGCGTTACCTCTATATCCATACCGACAGTGCTCAGAACATCCTGACTCAGGGGGATGATGTATTGTGGCAACAAGAGAATGTGGAAGAACTTGCAGCTCTTCTCGATAACTTCTTTAAGCTGTACTATGAAGCAGGCGGTCAACTTGATGCTATCTATACCGATAATGAAGCAGTCATGACTACATGGCAGATTCAAGGCTTTAATCCGGATGGCTTGGCTACAACAACAGAGATTAGAAATAGAAATCTGGACAACATTGTAAACGATCCCTTATATATAAGTTACATAAGACCTCAGCTTGAAGAACGCGGATTCAATTTTAAGATAAATACCGACCTTGGCAGAAATGAAATCTACGATGTTGGCTTTTACCAGACGTATGTATCTACTGATAAAGCAAGCAAAGGAATGTGCAACTATCTTATATGGGATGCAGTTTCCAGAAATTACAAGGATGAATGTCTTACCAAGGCTATATATGAACCAGCAAAAAAGTATTTCCCCAATGTATACTATTGTAACTACAGTTCTAACGATAGAATAGCGGCTAATTACAACGGGGGTTCTCATAAGTACGAATTAGGCGGAGACCGTACTAAAGCAGGTACACATTCCTGCCCTGTGCTCTACGATTCTACTGCAGGTTCACCCTATCTTGAAGCACGCGGACTTGCTAACACTATGCGAACTGTAATGCTTGCAACAGATGGCGGCAAGGTAATGCCTTGGGTAGTATCCAAAGGATATCACAACTTTAGTCACATAGGTGAGGATCTTCCTTACTTCTATGAATATCTTTTCCATATAGCACTCTGTAATCCCGATGCGCTTCTGCTTTACGGACCCCAGTATTATTCTTGGGACGATCCTAACGCAGTTCAGCTCAACATTACGGGTATGAGAGAGGCTCTGGAAGAATTCAATGAGTATGCAACCAAGACCGATGCCAAGACACTTATCGAAAACAATATAAATACTCAGGATTTTATGGTTTCCGGTATGTATACAGACGGCAGAAATCTCTGGCGTATTACTCCCGATAACACGGTAGTTACTGTGGAAAACTTCTTAAAGTCCGATGACGGCAACCCCACATTCTATGTAAGCGGTCAGACAGTTACCTTCCCCGGTGGTGTTATTCTGGATAACCTTTATTCCGAGCATGGCTACTGGGTAGAAACCGATGCGGGTGTAGAACCCACCATAACCTATGATGTGGTTCCCGAAACCACCACACTCACATACCGCTACTATGATGAGCACGGTATCGAAATTACCGAAGATGTTAAGTGGGAAGATGTCTACACAGTTGCAATATACGCAGACGGACTTCTTGAAAATGTAGAAGGAATGGAAATGAACGTAGCAAAATACGCGGACAACAAACTCGTAAGCGTAGAGCCGCTTAAGTCCGACATATGGACAGGTAAGAGTGGCAGCAGACTTGTTTCCTACAACATAAAAGGTGATACAGGTTCAAAACTTCTCACATGGAAAAGTCTTGAGAGCCTTGTACCTCTAATGCCTGCGCTTCCCTGGGGCAACAGATAGTAATAAATATTTAATGCGAATTATGTAGGGGACGGCCTCCTGGACGTCCCGCTACATGGCAATACATTCAATTCATCAACAAACACAAACTCATTAAAATGGAGTTGATTTAGAAAACATGAAAATTAGAAAAATTTTACCATTACTCATAGCGCTTTTTGTGCTTGCAGCCGCATTGCCGGTTCATGCAGATGCCACACTGACTCAGTATTTAAGCACCTTTACCGGTGATGAATTCTATGGGTCGGATGTTCCTACTTCCGGTTCATACGGTACTTTGGGCACCAATGCTCCGGCAGGTTCTCTTACTGTAATAGCGGAAGAAGATTCCAACAAGGCATATCAGTATTCCGGCGGTGCTACCACCAAGCATTCGCTTGTGGTATACACCTACAGCAGCAAGGCTGCAGAAAATACACTTACCAATGCAGTTTATCAAAAGATGACCGCAAGGGTGAAGTTTTCCTCAACACTTGCTCAGACGCATCTCTTTACACTTTCCAAGGCATGGAACCTTTCCACAACAACAGATACCGGCGGTGTCGTTATCAAAAATGGCGGTGCATATTACTACGATATGGACAGCGAAGCATATGTCAGTTTCGTAGATGACGGTACGTTGAGCGTGGATACATGGTATACTGTGGAAATCATATATGATTTTTCCGGTACCGGCAACTATATGGCAGCATCTGTATATGATGAAAACGGCGTAGTTATAGATAGTTGTGCATTTACATATGTAAGTGAATTTGCACGTTACAGCGCCAAAAATGCACATCTTCGTACGCATATCAACTTCTCAAATGTGCCCGAAGACGGAACAATTCTTGTGGATGATATAGCAATCTATGCTTTGAGTGAGATGGCTACCATCACTTGCACAGAAGCGGTTTACGACGAAGAAAACTTAAAGGCTGTATTCACATTTGACGATACAATCGACACAACACTTTTTACAAAATCAAACATAAAGGTTGTTCCCGAAAATCCTGCACTTGATGTAACAGGTTTGTACAAAGTATCCATAAAAGACAATACTGTGACCGTTGATATGTCCGGTATGCCATACGCCGAGAAATTCACTGTAGTTGCCTCCGGATATGCACTTACCGAAAATGCCGAGTGCGAAGTTACCACTCCCGAAGACCCATTCGAGGGTGCAGTAACAGACGTAGCCTTTGCCGACGAAAACGGCAAAGAAATCGCAGCAGGCGACAGTGTTGTTGCTACTGTTACTATGGAAAATGCTTCCAACGTCAACAAAGACTATATCTTTGTTGTTACAAGTTGGAACTCCAAGGACGAATGTGTTGCAATTCGTGCTCTTTCAGGAAACATCGAAGTGGGTGAGGGCATAGACGAAGACTATACCGTTACTCTTCCTGCAGTACCCCTGAAAGATGCCGGCAGCATAATTCGTATTTCCCTTGTTAACGATTGGTTTAACATGACACCAATCGGCGATGTCATAACATTTGAGTTAGGAGGTGCAGACAGTGAATAAAATATCTTCAAGAATTTTTTCTGTAATACTTGCAGTAGTTATGCTTTCTTCTGTATTCGCAATGCCTGCATTTGCTGACGATTCCGAAGTTATTGCAGTTTCTGCAACTGCATCCGATGCACAGTATGCTGTTGAGTTATTAAATGCTCTTGGCATAACCGATGTTGCTTCAAGTGACAAACTTGACGAAAAGGTTTCCAGAGCGGAATTTGCTTCCCTTTTGACCCGATTTGTCGGTTTGCAAAATGCAACTGTAAATAGCAACATTAAATTCAAGGATTTACTTTCCGGTTCTCTCTACGAAGCGGAAATAACCACCATGGTTGCTTCCGGCTACATGCAGGCAGTAACAGAAGACTACTTCTATCCTGCATGGGAAATAACCGCAACCGATGCTGCAAGAGCATTTCTCTTAACACTCGGTTACGAAGGTGTAGCATCCAATGAACAGATGTTCACAAACTTTGCCAACAGACTCGATATCTATGATAACGTTGACACAGCAAACTTTACCCGCGGTGAAGTTTACAAGATGATGTACAATGCTCTCATGGCAAACGTAATGGATCAGACCGGTTTTGGCGAAGACGTCATATACGAACAGTTAAAGGACATAAACGGCCTTTACAGATTCCATGATGTAATAAGAACCGAGGGCACAATCACCGGTGCAGAAGGCGTTAGTCTTGGCAGCGGTAACAAATCTACCCTTGAAGACGGAATTATCGAACTTGACGGAGTGAGATTTGCTTTTGCAGGTCAGGATATGTCCAAAATTCTCGGCAGAGATGTTTATCTTTACTGGATTGATATCCGCGGCAGCAATATTGACCATGCAATCCATGTGGAAGTTATCGATGACACCGCAATGGTGCTCACTTCCGATGACATTACAGGTTATGCCGACAAGACATATACCTATGAAGAAAACGACAAGATTAAAACAAAAACCCTT
Organism: Clostridia bacterium; assembly: GCA_045578205.1. Taxonomy (GTDB): domain Bacteria; phylum Bacillota; class Clostridia; order UMGS1810; family UMGS1810; genus RGIG8748. The sequence continues at coordinate 12,937 of JAZNJU010000063.1, forward strand.
AATTCTCCCTACGTAATCTACAATGGCGAAGAATATATGGGTGCATATACCAAGGATATTATGTATCCTGAAAATGGCGATGTTACAATCGTTGAAAATGTCGGTGCCAAAGGAAATGATTTGGTAATTATCCGTTCGTTTACCGATGTTCTTGTTAACTTTATCATAAACGATGATGAGCAGCAGACCATCATCGGAAAAAATGGTGAAAGATTTGACGTCGGTCTCTATGAAAATGGTGCAAAATACTACGATGCAGACGGATTTGCTTTGGGCCTTGGCGACATAAAAGCAGACATGGTTATATCCGTTGCACAGAGCACCACCGGAGCAAAAACCACCATCTATGCAGGTCTTGAAACTGTAAACGGTCAAATCACCTTAAGAGATTCCGATGTTTGGACAATCGGTGAAACCGAATACAAACTAACGACTGCACTCAAAAACCGCATCAATGCAGGAAAAGAAACGGTTCCCGACTTTAACAAGAACTATAGTTTCCACTTAAACTGCAACGGCGAAATTGCCTTTGTGGGTGACGGTGCATCTGCTTTGGAAGACGGCGTATTCTACGGTGTGGTAACCGGAAGGTCTTCCGGCTCCGGTTTTGATACCGAAGTTGGAATCAAAGTGTTCTCAAAGACAATGGGTGGTTTCGAAACCTACATTATTGCTGACAAACTCGAATTAAACGGCAAGAGAGCAGAAAGTACCGATGTTATTGCCGCACTCAACAAAAACGGCAGAGACGGTCTTGCTACCAACAATTTCATTGCACAGCCCGTAAAGGTGGGCTTAAACGACGAAAACGAAGTTAACTACCTCATGCAGGCTGCTTCCAACAACAAAGACGGCCTGGGCTTCTTCTACTTCATGGGAAGTTCCAGACAGGACACTAAGGGTACATACTATCAGTACAGAAATGTACTTTCGTACTCCAACATGGGCGGTCGTGACTTTGCGGCTGCACCGAAGGACAGCGGTTACCTGCAGGCAGGTTACATAACCTCCACCGAAACAATTCAGGTTCCTTTCTTCGCTCCCAAGGGTGATGAACTCATAGGCGAAATAGACACTTCTTCCGAAAAGGCATTTATCTCTGCTACAAGACCTTCCGGAACAGTACCTTACATTGCATACAAAGAGGACGACGAAGACCTTGCTGCATCGTTTGTAATCCGTGCTGTGGAAGCGGGAGAAAAAGAACACTGTGAAACTACAGTAAACATTCACTGCATACTTTCTATAACCGAAAAGGTAGTAGATGATGAAGTGGTAACCTGCATCAAGACAAACAAGATGACATACTATCTCAATGATCCCAAGATTGATCTCAATGCATTAAAAATCTGGGATACTCTTGAAAAACCCGATGCAGTAGTTCCGTGGGTTGACCCTGCAACAGGCAAACAGGGTGTACACAAGGTAGTTCCCGGCGACATAGTAAACATTGCTGCAGATGCTACCGGCTTTATCAAAGCAATGGAAATTGTATACGACAGCACAAACAAGAAAATGATGGGTAAGGGTACCGGTACCGGTGCAAGTTACGGTTACATAAACAGCGATACCATCTGGTACAGCCGTAACACCGAGTACAACATTACACTTCTCCACGTGTTAAAGATAGAAGACGGATATATTTCTGCTACCAATGCCAAGGATCCTGCAGACTTTGTTGCAGATCCCTCCGTTGCAAGACACTATCTTGGTGTTGTTCCGCCGATTATCTGTGTAGAAAAATCCGGCAGCAAACTTACTTCCAGAAACGCTGTAAACTCCGACCTCATAGGCTACTATGATTCACCGGAAGACCATGCAACGGTACTTCTTATGCACCGTTACGCACAGCAGCAGGGAACATCATTTGTTATTAAGAAATAAGGAGGATGCCAATCATGAAAAAAGTATTAGTTAGATTTTTATCGGTAGTATTGGCATTGTCTCTCGTGCCAACTATTGCACTTGCAGGACCTCAGGACAATTTCGTAAAGGGTGACCCGGATACTTTCTGGGGCATCCTCTACACACCCGCTAACAGCGACAATACATTTGTTAAAGCGGTAAATGTTAAGACTACCATGCTGGAAGAGGACGGTGCCAAAGCCCTTGCCAAAAAGGTTGCGGCACAACTCAAGGCACAACCCGAGGGCAAGAGATGTATCGACCTTACAGCGTTTACATACTGTCTTTCCGACAATATGCAAAACTACTTCTTCCTCTCCGAGGATTCCAAGGAGTATTTAAGAAACAATACCGATTCTTTCTTCAAGGCTTTAAAAGAAGAGGGTGCACCCCTTGATGTTGTAATAGACGATAACGAGTCCGGTATAGTTTGCTACGCGGTAGAAAACTACGCAATCCAGAACTTCAAGGGTGAGGGCG
>JAZNJU010000064.1:0-26627 GCA_045578205.1 Clostridia bacterium
AATAATTTTGTGGATATGGAAAAGTCGCTGACTTTACCACACTACCCACAAAAACTACTACTGCTACTAAAAAACGCACAGACAAAATACACATTGAAAAATTTTTTGATAAAAATGGGTCATATGTTTGACAACTGCAGAAGAAGAAATAAAAAAATTTCAAAAAAGTATTTACAACAACCAAAACATGTGTTATAATGTCATAGTTGTCAGCCCGATACTAAGGTTTTGGATTCTCCAACCGAGTCTTCGTATTGCGGCGATTATAAAGCCCGCAGGGCTAATTTAAAGGAGGAAACAAAAATGTTAAAGGAAACAAAACAGGCACTCATCAAAGAATATGCTACACACGAAGGTGACACAGGTTCACCCGAAGTGCAGATTGCAATTCTCACACACCGTATCAACCACCTTACCGAGCACCTTAAGTCCAATATGAAGGACCACCACTCCAGACGCGGTCTTCTCATGATGGTTGGTAAGAGAAGAGGCCTTCTTAACTATCTTGCAAAGATTGATATTGAAAGATACCGTTCCATTATTGCAAGACTTAACATCAGAAAGTAGTTTCAAATCGGGCAAAGAGGCTTTTCGTCCTCTTTGCCTGTTTTGCATATTTTAATTAATTTGAGAGGCGGAAAATCTGTCGGTAATTAGCAGTTAAATATGCACTTTTCTTTCGGAAAAGGATGTATTTAACTGCTGATAGAGACTTTTCCGTCCAAAAAAAAGGAGGAAATTTACTATGAAGAAAACATTCACTACCACCATTGCAGGCAGAGAATTCTCCGTAGAAGTAGGCGAAGTTGCTCAACTTGCATCCGGTGCCGCTATGGTTAGATACGGAGATACCGTAGTCCTTGCCACTGCAACCGCTTCTGCTAAACCCAGAGACGGTGTTGACTTCTTCCCCTTAAGCGTTGACTATGAGGAGAAGATGTATTCCGTGGGCAAAATCCCCGGAGGATTTTTAAAGAGAGAGGGTAAACCCAGCGAAAAGGCAATCCTCACATCCAGAGTTATCGACAGACCCATAAGACCCCTTTTCCCCAAGGATTACAGAAACGATGTAGGTCTTGTTACCACAGTTATGTCTGTGGATATTGACAACTCTCCCGAAGTATGCGCAATGAACGGTGCTTCCATTGCAATCTCCATTTCACAGATGCCTTTTGCAGGTCCTGTGGGTGCGGTAGTTGTAGGGCTTGTTGACGGCGAATATGTAATAAACCCCACTCTCGCACAGAGAGAAGTCAGCGATATGTATGTTACAGTTGCCGGCACAAGAGAAAAGATTGTTATGATAGAAGCAGGTGCAAACGAAGTTAAAGAAGATGTTATGTTCGGCGCTATCGTTTATGCACACGAAGAAATCAAGAAAATCTGTGATTTCATCGACACAATCGTAGCAGAAGTCGGAAAGCCCAAGGAAGAATACATTGCTCACGAAGTAGACCACGACCTCTATGACAAGGTGTATGCGTTCTCCTACGACAAAGTCTGCGCTGCAATCGACACAGACGATAAGAGAATCCGCGATGAAAGAATGAAAGTTCTCACCGATGAACTTATGGAATACCTTGGTGAAGAAGGCGAAGGAAGAGACGTTGAAATCGATGAAATCTTCTACAAGATACAGAAAGAAATTGTTAGAAAATGGCTCTATGAAGACCACAAGAGAGTAGACGGCAGACAACTCGATGAAATCAGACCTCTTAGCGCAAGAGTTGGTGTACTCCCCAGAACTCACGGTTCAGGTCTTTTCTCCAGAGGTCAGACACAGGTTCTCACCATTGCAACACTTGGTGCTGTAAGCGAATCCCAGACAATTGACGGTATAGATGAAGAAATTTCAAAGAGATATATGCACCACTACAACTTCCCCTCATACTCTGTTGGTGAAACAAAACCCTCCAGAGGTCCCGGAAGAAGAGAAATCGGTCATGGTGCACTTGCAGAAAGAGCATTAAAACCCGTTATTCCCTCCGAGGAAGAATTCCCGTATTCAATAAGACTTGTGTCCGAAGTTCTTTCCTCCAACGGTTCCACATCTCAGGGTTCCGTATGCGGAAGCACACTTGCTCTTATGGATGCTGGTGTTCCCATTAAGGCTCCCGTTGCAGGTATTTCCTGCGGTCTTGTAACCAAAGACGATGACTTCATCACAATGGTGGATATTCAGGGTGTTGAAGACTTCTACGGCGATATGGACTTCAAGGTTGCAGGTACAAAAGACGGTATCACAGCAATCCAGATGGACATCAAGGTAGACGGTCTTACCTACGATATAATCAAAGAAGCATTCGAAAAGACAAGAGTAGCAAGAAACTACATTTTAGACGAAGTAATGCTCAAGGCTATTCCTGAAGTAAGAGGGGAACTTTCAAAGTATGCTCCCAAGATTATAACAACCAAGGTGCCTGTGGAAAAGATTAAAGACGTTATCGGAACAGGCGGTAAGGTAATCCAGAAGATTATAGCAGATACAGGCGTGAAGATTGATATCAACGACGACGGCTCTGTATTCATCCTTTCCGAAGATACAGATGCTGCAAATAGGGCACTTGCCACAATCGAGGGCATTGTTGCAGAACCCGAAGTGGGCAAGATTTACAAGGGCAAAGTTACCAAGATTATGGAATTCGGTGCATTTGTAGAATTTATGCCCAATCGCGAAGGTCTCGTACACATTTCCAAACTTGATACCAAGAGAGTAAACAAGGTTGAAGATGTTGTGTCCGAGGGCGACGAAATCATGGTTAAACTTGTGGAAATCGACAAGATGGGAAGAAACAATCTTTCCAGAAAAGATGCTCTCAATGATTTGGAAGCAAAGAAAGACGAAGAATAATTTTAAAAGGCTGAACGAAATTTTCGTTCATCCTTTTTGTTTTGGCATAATATCACAATTTGAGATATAAGTCAATATCTCAAATTGTGATAGCGTATAATACCTTTTGAAAGGATTGGTGTTATGCGGTTAAGGGATTTGAGAGAGGACAGGGATTTGAAGCAAAAAGATGTTGCCGAGTATCTGAACATAAGGCAAAACACATATTCGCAGTATGAAAACGGACAAAGACAGTTACCCATAGATGTGCTCATAAAACTTTCAAAATACTATGGGGTTTCCACAGATTATATTTTGGGTTTATAGATAATAGTGCAACACCCCGACAAAATGTCGGGGTGCTGTATTATATAATATCCTGACTGAAAATGAACTCATATCCGTTTTCGGAAAGCAGTTTTGCCGAAAGGAGAAGTTTTTCGGGGTATTCTTCCTGATATGCAAAATAGTCGGGGTAGAAATACTGTTCGTGTGTTCCGTATACATAGAACGTGTCCGAAACCTTGGGGAACCACTCAAGAACTTCCGCCTTGTTAATATGGTTCAGACAACCGTTGGCATCGCTTCCAAGCGATTTGAATTTGAGACCTGTTTCTTCGTCTGTAATGTAGTCGAAATTTTTAACGGTTTTACGGAGTTGTTCTTCGGTAATATGGTTGTATCCGCACAGCGATTTTGCTATTGCTGTGTCGTTTGTATTTCTTACAAAAATTGCTGTTTCTTCCTTGCGGTTGCAAAGAAGTCTCTGTGCGTGACCGTAGGGGAGGGAAGATGCGTCGCCGTCGTAGGGGATTTTCTTCCCGTAGGTAGCACTTAAGAGTTCAATTCCGCAATCTCTCAAGGCAAGACAGGCATCTTTACTTATGGGGCGCCAATGGGGAGTGGTGGCCTTTGCCATGATGTTTTTCCCTGCAAAGCGGATAACTTCGTTTTCAATCATCTTGTAGTCACCATACACATGGTCGTAGTCTGCATTTATGTACGGATAGTCGGGGAATTCCTGTCTTGCGTGAAAACCGAATTTGAGCCAGTCAGAAGAGGCGTCCCATTCCTCTTTGTAGGCATCTGTCATTTCCGAAAGTGTGAATATGTCGTTGCCGTAGTACAGGTCTGTCTGGTAGAAAAGGTTGAGTTGAACTTTGAGACCATACTTGTCGTGTGCCTCTTTTAAAAGTGCAAGAAAGGGGTTATCAAAAAGGTTTTTGGGTTTTTGACGGGTAAGGTCGCGGAATACCCAGATTACATCGTCAATAAAGAAGAAAACTTTTTTGTCCATTACAATTACCTCACTTTGTTCAAAAATTATAAGTGAATTATAATACAAAACACAGAAGTAATCAATTTTTAAAACAAAATTATATGGACAAAACAAATATTTTATGTTAGTTTGTAATAGGGGGTGTATTGAGTTGTACTATGCACTGGTATCTTTTAATAATGTTCCAAAGATAGGATTTGCACATCACTTTCAGGCGGAAAACTATATCTGTACTCGCCAAAAATTGGAAAACAGTATAGAGATTGTCTACATCAAAGAGGGTGCGCTTACAATAAAACTGGATGGTGAAACAATGGTTGCTGATCCGGGAAGCGTGTTTATACTTCCGAGAACCATACCTTTCAGTTTTGAAGCAGGAATAAACGGTTGTCACACTCATTGCAGTGTGCAACTTATATCGGATTTTGAGTTTGAGGTTGTCTCGGATATAGGTAAAATCCCGTCCGATTATAGGGGATTAATACTTCCTCTTGTTTCACATCAGGATGAACACATAAAAAAGCAGTTGAATTCCATTGTGTCGGGGATTTCCATTTCCAGAGAACTCAATGAATTCTCCGCATCTCTTTGCGCTCTTGGAATACTTGAAGAAATCAGCACTAAATTCAAAGGAGAGTTTTTAACGCACTTCAAGAAAACATCACTTTTGAATTACAAAATAAAAAAATATGTGTCCGAGCATCTTTCGGAAAACATCAGTTTGTTGCAAATTTCAGAGAAATTGGGTAAAACCTCAATATACTTAAATTCTGTTTTCAAAAACGAAACGGGAATAACCATACACCGATATATAAATAGTGAAAAAATACGCTTTATTTCGGAACTTATGACCACAAAGGGAATGGACTTTAAAGGTGCTTGCGAAAGTGCGGGAATAGCCGATGTTTCCTACGGTTACCGTCTGTTTAAGAAACAAATGGGCATTACTCCGAGTGAGTATAAAAACTCACGGCATTTTTTAAATTAATCATCCGAACAAATTTCGACTTATCTATTGACATAGTAATAAATAAATATTATAATAATTCTCGTACTGTTTTAAAGTTTAGTTTGACTAAACTTTAAACTTAATAATACATACTAAAACATTTACTAAACTTTTTATTTAAAATTTCAAAACTACCGAAAGGGGGCGGCAAATGCCGTTTGGGCATTTGGGCACATGGAAATCGGAAGCAAACTGAAGAGATTAAGAATAAAAAACAATTTAACCCAGGAGGAACTTGCAGACCGCTGTGAACTTTCAAAAGGTTTCATTTCACAGGTGGAGCGAGATCTTGCCTCACCGTCCATTTCCACTTTGTCGGACCTTTTGCAGTGTCTTGGAACAGACCTCAAGGACTTTTTCAACGATGCTGCCGATACGGACATTGTCTTTACAAAGGACGATGTTTTTGTAAAGGAAAACAAAGAGGACAAAAACATCATAAACTGGATAGTTCCCAATTCTCAGAAGCACGATATGGAACCTATCATTATAACTCTGCTTCCGGGCGGTGTCTCCTATGCGGATGACCCTCACGACGGGGAAGAGTTTGGTTTTGTCCTTTCGGGCAGTGTTACATTGCACCTTGGAAATGAAAAATTCAGGGTCAGAAAGCACGAAAGTTTCTATTACAAGGCAAATCAGTCACATTATATAAAAAACAACGGAAAAACCGCATCTACAGTGCTGTGGGTTTCCACTCCGCCTAATTTTTAATTTTGAAAAGGAGTTAAGAAATGAACCACCTTATTGCACTTAAAAATATATGTAAAACTTTTGATGATACCGAGGTATTGAAAGGTATCAATCTGTATATAGATAAAAACGAATTTGTAACTTTGCTGGGGCCTTCGGGTTGCGGCAAGTCTACAATGCTTCGTATTATTGCGGGTTTTGAAGAACCCACATCCGGAGATGTCATCTTTGAGGGAAACAGCATTTTGGATGTTCCGCCCTACGAAAGAACAGTAAACACTGTTTTTCAGAAGTATGCACTGTTTCCGCACCTCAATGTGGAAGACAACATTGCTTTCGGTCTTAAATTAAAGAAGACCCCGTCGGCGGAAATAAAGAAAAAAGTTTCAAAAATGCTCGAACTTGTAAACCTCAAAGGATTTGAAAAACGCTCCGTAAATGCACTTTCGGGCGGTCAGCAGCAGAGAGTTGCGATTGCCAGAGCACTTGTAAATGAGCCTTCCGTACTTCTTTTGGATGAGCCTTTGGCGGCATTGGATCTGAAACTGCGTCAATCTATGCAACTCGAACTTAAGAATATGCAAAAGGAACTCGGAATTACCTTTATATATGTAACTCACGATCAGGAAGAAGCGCTCACCATGTCCGACACCGTGGTTGTTATGAAAGAGGGAACAATTCAGCAGATAGGCAAACCCACCGATATATACAACGAACCCAAAAACGCCTATGTTGCCGATTTTATAGGAAAGAGCAACATAATCGATTCTGTAATGCTTAAAGACTGCCTTGTAAAAATCGAGGGAGTTGAGTTTGAGTGTGTGGACAAAGGATTTGCAGAAAACGAAAAAGTGGATGTTGTTATACGTCCCGAGGATATATATCTTCTGGAACCCGACAAGGGAGAACTTCGCGGAGAGGTGGAGAGCGCCATATTCAAGGGAGTTCACTATGAAATGGTTGTTGTAACAGAAAACGGCAACAGATGGATTATCCACGATACACTTCTTTTTGAACCCGGAACAAAGGTAAGTATATTTGCCAAACCATTTGACATACACGTTATGAAAAAGTCTGTCTGACGGGGGTGGGGTAATGTATAAAAAATCTTTGTCATATCCTCATCTTGCGTGGATGGCTGTGTTTGTGCTGGTGCCCATTGCAATAATATTTCTCTACAGTATAAATGTATTTACCACAGGAGGAGAGGGCGGTTTCTCTTTTGTCAATTATCAAAAACTCTTTAGTGATACACTGTATTTAAAAACTTTTGGCTATTCTTTGTGGATAGCGCTTTTAAGTACGGTTTTTTGCCTTGGTTTCGGTTATCCTGTGTCCTATATTCTCGCAAAGAGAGAAAAGGAAAGGCTGAAAAAAGGAAAAAAATCCAGTACAATGTTTATGCTCTTTGTAATGCCCATGTGGATGAATATGATGCTTCGCACATACTCCTGGCTTACAATCCTTGAAGACAACGGACTTTTAAATACCGTTCTTGCCTTTGTGGGTCTGCCCAAGGTGAGCATACTCTACACTACACCTGCGGTAGTTTTGGGAATGGTGTACGATTTTATACCTTTTATGATACTTCCCATCTATTCTGTTCTGGTGAAGATAGATTCCAGTATCAAAGAGGCTGCAGAAGATTTGGGCGCAAATCCCTTGAGAGTATTTTTCAAGGTAACTCTTCCAATGAGTCTTCCCGGCGTAGTTTCGGGAATTAATATGGTGTTTTTGCCATCCATAACCACATTCTATATTTCAAATATTTTCGGCGGAGGACACACAATGCTTGTGGGTAACCTTATTGAACGCCAGTTTCTTGGAGCAAGCGACTGGAGTTACGGCTCTGCCATGGCAATAGTTATGATGATTCTCATGTTTATATCCATGAGATTTATGAACCTTGTTGATAAAGGCAACAAACAGATGGAAATGTTTTAGAAACCCGAGAAAGGAGAACGTCAATTGAAAAGAGGAAAATTTCGCAGAATATTGGAAAGTATATATTTGTATGCTATGTTTATGTTTCTGTATATCCCCATAGTCATTCTCATGGTCTTTTCATTTAACGAATCCAAATCGCGAGGTGTCTGGGGCGGTTTTTCCTTAAAGTGGTATTCGGAAATGCTTTCGGATTCCGCACTTATGTCGGCACTTACCACCACCCTTATTGTGGGTGTACTTTCCGCACTTATTTCCTGCGTTCTCGGAACTGCGGCGGCAATAGGAATACAGGGCTTTCGAAAAAAGAAAGTCAGAAATATAATAAACGCTGTCACAAACATCCCCATGGTGTCAAGCGAACTTGTAATCGGTGTGTCGCTTATGCTTCTTTTCATAGCGCACAATATCCCGAGCGGTATGCTTACAATGCTTTTGGCACACATAACATTCAATATTCCGTATGTAATACTCTCTGTAACACCGAAACTTGTTCAGTTGGACAACAATCTCTACGAAGCGGCGGTTGACCTTGGCGCGAAACCATGGTACGCATTTAAAAAAGTAGTTCTTCCCGAGATAATGCCCGGAGTTATAAACGGACTTCTTATGGCGTTTACTTTGTCCATAGACGACTTTGTAATAAGTTTCTTCACCACAGGTAACGGAGTTACTAATCTTTCGATATATGTATATACTACGGCAAAGAGATTAAATCCAAAGATAAATGCTCTTTCCACGGTAATGTTTGTTGTGATAATGCTTCTTCTCTTTATTCTGAATAAGCGAACTTCAAAAGACAAAGATTCCAACGTGCTTATTAATTAACAGCACATATTACAGATGGATTTTAAGGAGGAAACAACATGAAAAAATTATTGGCTCTTGCACTTTGCATTTGCATGACAGTACCTTTTTTTGCAGGTTGCGGCAAAAAGACCACCATATATGTCTACAATGTCGGCGACTACATCGATGAAAATGTAATAGAGATGTTTGAAAAAGAATATCCCCACATAAATGTAAATTACGAAACATACTATACAAACGAAGAAATGCACGCCAAGGTTATGACCGGCAGAACAAACTACGATGTTGTTTTTCCCTCCGACTATATGGTGGAGCGTATGATTGCGGAAGATATGCTTCTCAAAATCAATTTTGACAATATTCCCAACTACAAGAACATAGGCGATGAGTTCAAAAACCTTGCCTATGACCCAAAGAGTGAATACAGCGTTCCCTACATGTGGGGAACCATGGGAATTCTCTACAATAAAGATATGGTAGACGAAAAAGATATGGACAGTTGGGCATGTATGTACGACTCGAAGTACAAGGATAAAATATTTATGCTTGATTCCGAACGAGATATGATATCCATAACATTGAAAAGCCTCGGATACTCCATGAACAGTGACAATGACAAGGAACTCAAAAAGGCAGAAGAAGCACTCACAAAGCAGAAACCTCTTGTCAAGGCATACTGCGGAGACGAAGTTAAAGACAAAATGGTAGCAAATGAAGGCGCCATGACAATAGCCTGGTCGGGTGATGCTTTCTATTGTATGGACCTCAACGATTCTCTTGCATACTCCGTACCCAAGGAGGGCTCAAACCTTTGGTTTGACAGTATGGTAATCCCCAAAACAAGCAAACATCAGGAAGAGGCGGAACTCTTTATAGACTTTATGTGCCGTCCCGAGATTGCAAAAATGAATGCGGAGTATATAGGTTATTCCACTGCAAACAACGCAGGCAGAGACCTTTTGGAAGACTCTGTTAAAAACAACACTCTGCGATACCCCGATATCAGCAAACTGGAAAACATGGAAATATTCACCTATGACCCCGAACTTGCCAAAAAACATACCGATTTGTGGAGCAGGGTAAAGGTTAAGTAAAAAAGACTTGCATTTTTTGGTTAGACAATATATACTATCATAGTATGGAAGTGGAAACACTTTATATAGAATTTTCTTTTGGAGGTGAAATTTAGATGGCACTTGAAAAAATTAAGGAAATCCTTATAGACCAACTTGGAGTTGATGAAAGCGAAATAACTCCCGATGCTTCTTTCATTGATGATTTGGGAGCAGATTCTTTGGATATAGTTGAACTTATCATGACTATGGAGGAGGAATTCGGTATCGAAATCCCCGAGGAAGAAGTAGAGAGCCTCACAACTGTAGGCGCTGCTGCTGAATATATCAAGGCACATTCTGATATGTAAGCCTTGCGAGAATGACATAAGGATGCATAAAATGGCAGATATTAAAATACTTGAGGGTAACCTGGGTTACACTTTCAAAGATGTTTCACTACTTAAAAATGCTTTGGTACACCCCTCATATCTGAATGAACGAAATGTTGAGAGAATATATTCAAACCAAAGGCTTGAATTCTTTGGCGATTCCGTGCTTTCTTTGGCTGTGAGTGAATACATCTTCAAGAATCTCACTTTCTTTCCCGAGGGAAAACTTACGGAACTGCGCGCCAAGGTTGTGTGCGAGGAGTCCCTTGCCAAAATGGCACAAAGGCTTGAAATAGGACCTCATCTTCTTCTCGGAAAAGGTGAAACCAAATCAATGGGCAGCCAAAGACCGTCCACTCTTTCGGACGCTATGGAGGCAATAATCGGCGCAGTGTATCTCGACGGCGGTTATGAAAGTGCACAGAGGCTTGTTCTTTCAAATCTTGCGGAGGATATCAAGAAGTACTCATCGGATACCGACTATATGACCAATTTTAAGTCGGAACTTCAGGAGTATGTTCAGTCCGAAGGATTGGAACTTCACTATGAAGTTTTGGGTGAGACAGGTCCCGAACATGCAAAGTGCTATGAGGTATGTGCCGTGGTAAACGGCAAAAGGTACACTTCCGCCAAAGGTCCCAGCAAGAAAAAGGCGGAGTTAGAAGCAGCAAAACACGCGTATAAAACATTAACAGAATAATCAAAAGGATGCAGAAGTTTAAAGTTAACTTCCGCATCCTTTTTTGTCACTTCGGACATCTGTCATACAGTGCAGTTATCTCTTTTAAAAATTCTGCTGCATCCTTTGTAAGCATTTCTTTTTTTACTCTCCAAGTCCAGTTTCCCGAATCTGTGCCGGGTGTGTTTATCCGAGCCTCGCTTCCGAGACCCAGTATATCCCACAGGGGTAAAATTACCGTTTTGGCAGGCGAACGCAAAACAGAGCATAAGAGAGATTTGTAGATTTCTTTGTCGGGGGAGTGGAAATTCCATACGTATTTTCGAATGTTGTGTCTGGTGTCTTTGCCCATACTTTCAAACCAGGATTGTATGGGTTCGTTGTCGTGGGTCCCCGTGTATGCCACACAGTTTTCGGGGTAGTTGTGGGGCAGATAATCTGAAGAAATCCCCGTATCTCTTTCGTCAAATGCAAATTCCAATACCTTTATTCCCGCAAAACCGCACTTTCTAAGAAGTTCTTTTACTTCCTCGGTTATAAATCCCAAGTCCTCGGCAACGATATTTTTTCTGCCCAGTTTCCTCTCCACTGCTAGGAACAATTCTTCTTTCGGACCTTGCTCCCACTTTCCCGAGCGGGCATTTTTGGCACCAAAGGGTATGGAGTAGTATTTCTCGAAACCGCGGAAGTGGTCAATCCTGAGGCAGTCAAACAAGCGGAAACTGTATTTAATGCGCATTACCCACCAGGAGTAATCGTCTTTTTTGTGAACTTCCCAGTTGTAGAGGGGGTTGCCCCACAGTTGTCCGTCCTCGCTGAAACCGTCGGGAGGACACCCTGCCACGTGGGTTGGAATCAAGTTTTCGTCAAGGCGGAAAAGGTGAGGATTTGCCCACACATCACTGCTGTCGCCCGATACATATATGGGCATATCTCCCATAATTTCTATTCCCAGACCGTTTGCGTATTTTTTGAGTTTATCCCACTGGGAAAAGAACTTGAATTGCACAAATTTCCAAAAATCAGTCTCTTTGGAGAGGGTAATTCTGTATTTTTCCAATGCTTCCGGCTTTCTTCTGCGTATGCCCTCTTCCCAGTGGAGGGAACTCATATTCCCAAAGTGATATTTAAGCGCCATGAAGAGACTGTAATCTTCCAGCCAGAACTCATTTTCCAAAACGAAATTTTTGTATTCTTCCTCGTTTGAAGAGTTCCACTGCTCAAACGCTTTGTACAACAGAGTGTACCTATGATTGAATTGAAGTGAATAATCAACATAGCCGTCATTTTTACAGGAGAGCACATTACATTCTTCTTTTGAAATAAGACCCTCATCCGCAAGGTCATCAAGGCTTATCATGTAGGGGTTTCCCGCAAACGCCGAAAAGGACTGATAGGGGGAATCTCCGTATCCCGTATGACCCAGGGGGAGAATTTGCCAGTAACTCTGACCGCTTTCTTTAAGAAAATCCACAAAGTCATAGGCACTTTTTGAAAAACATCCAATGCCCCCGTCCGAGGGCAGTGAAGTTATGGGCAGAAGTACGCCTGATTTTTTCATACAACACCTCTTTCAAAATTTGCCGTTACGGCATAGTGGTCGGATACAACGGGAAAGTTCACACCGTCAAACATCGTTGAACATTCCCGTACGTTTAGTTTTTCTTTGGAGAATATATAGTCTATGCGGAGATTATCTTTTTGTTTCCACCCCGCAATGGGCCCCACGACAGTGTGGTGACCGTTTTTTTTATCTGCCATGTTATAAAAATCATTCCATCCGAGAGATGTGACATAGTCATATCCCTCGTTTTCTGCACTGTCGGGGGAATTGAAGTCCCCGAGAATAATCACATCTTTGTATGGTAAAAGGTGCTCATTTAATTTATCAAACTGTTTCGCAAAAGGTTCATACTCATCCTGCCACCATCCCAGATGTGCAGTGCAGAAATTCATACCATAGATTTTTACAACCAATGCCTTTCGCTTTTTCCAATCCTGATATTTTTGAGTATTGCTTATTACAAAAGATTCCAGAAACTGTATGGGCTCCAAAGAAAGAAATGCAAGTCCTTCGTCGAATTTGCTGTATCCTTGTTTTATGGGGCACCAGACAAAATTGTAGTTTATCCCTTTTTCTGAGAGAAGTTCAGTTACCGCAATTGCATGGTTGTCTTCTTTCAGCGGAACTTCACCCGAGGAAAAACCAAGGCAGTGGGATGACACCACGGGGGAGGTGCTTGTTTGGTTAACCTCTTGAAGGGCTATTACCTGCGGAAGAACCCTGGAAATCCCGTCTGCAAAGATACTCAGTTTCTCAGCGTAATTTTCTTCCAGCAGACTGTGGGTATTCAAAGTGAGAATTTTCATATATTCATCTCGTTTATAAAATATCATTTATATCCGATTTAAGCACATCGGCTTTGGGGCCGTACACTGCCTGGATGCCTGTTCCTTTTCGGATTACGCCCAGAGCGCCCTCTTTTTTCCATTCGTCATCAGAGGCAACTTTGCCCTCGTCTTTGACGGTCACGCGAAGCCTTGTCATACAGGCATCCACAAGAGTGATGTTTTCCCTGCCGCCAAGAAGAGAGATTATTCTTTCTGCCTGTGAATCTTCTTTTATTGTCTTTTCATTGTTCTCGGAAACCTCGGCAGGTGTATCCGTGTAGTTACCCAGCCGTCCGGGAGTAGCATAGCGAAATTTACCTATCATATAGTAACTTACAAAGTATCCGAGTATAAAGAATATTACAACACATATCACAAAGTTCACAAAGTCTCCCAGAAGACCTGCCCGTATTGAAATGGGAAGTCTTGTGGCAAGTTCAAGATTTCCAAATGAGTGAAGGCGCAGGTTTACAATTCCCGAAGCGGCAAAGGCAAGTCCCTGAAGCACAGAATAGACAATATACAGTGGTATGGCACAGAACATAAACATGAATTCAAGAGGTTCTGTTACACCGGTTAGAAATACAGCAAGGGATGCCGAGAAGAACATAGAACGGTACGCGTGACGTTTTTCCTTGTCCACTCTTTTGTACATTGCCAATGCAACACCAAGCAAAAGTCCCGTAGCACCTATCATCTGACCCACTTTAAAACGGGCGGGGGTAACGGTTTCCAAAAGGTTCTGATAGGACATCGTATCTCCTGCATCCTTGAAGTTTATAAGGTCCGAAACCCAGGCGAGCCACAGCGGATCCTGACCGAACACTTCCGTGCCTGCACTTACACCCGTCTGCACAATGTAGGTACCGCCAAAGGATGTGTAGTTCATTGGAATTGTGAGCATATGGTGAAGACCAAAGGGGAGAAGAAGTCTTTCCAAAGTTCCGTATATAAAGGGTGCAAGAAGCGGAGAATTGTCCTGTGAATTTGCAATCCAGATACCGAAAGAGTTTATGCCAAGTTGAACAAAGGGCCAGACCACAGCAAGGATAAGAGCAACAATGGAGGACCAGAGAATTACAACAAGAGGTACAAATCTTTTTCCGTTAAAGAACGAGAGGGCATCGGGCAGTTTTCTGTAGTTGTAGTATTTGTTGTAGACAATACCTCCCACAAACCCCGCTATGATACCAACGAAAACACCCATATTAAGCGCAGGGGAACCCAGAACGGATGTGAAGTAACCGTTTACGGCAATTTCCTGACCAAAGAGAGTACGTGTGGTTGCGTCGGGGTTTGCAAGCATATCCGAAGTCACTCCGAAGATTGACCCCGTGATTCTGTTTATAAGGATGAAGCAAAGAAGTGCCGCAAAAGCACCGCCCGAACGTTCCTTTGCCCATGAACCGCCTATTGCAACGGCAAAAAGGACATTCAGATTTCCGATTATTGCCCAGCCTATTTCTTCAAGTATGCTGGCAATACGCCCCACAATAAAGGAAGTTCCGCCCAACATTGCAATGAGTTTTCCTATACTTATCATAATTCCCGCGGCGGGCATTACGGCGATTACCACCATAAGCACCTTTCCGAGTTTTTGCAGAAAATCAAATGTTCCGCTTCGTTTTTGGAGTTGCGCCATAGTTTATTCTCCTTTCAGATTCCATATATCTTTGTTGTATTGGGACACAGTTCGGTCAGAAGAAAAGAATCCCGAATTGGCTATGTTTATGAGCATTTTTTTTGCCCACAAATCCTTGTTTTCATAGTCTTCATAGGCTTTGTTTCTAGTTTTTACATAGTTGTCAAAGTCGGGGAATGTCATAAACCAGTCTTTGCTGATAAGTTCGTTTTTAAGCCTTTCGAGACAGTTTCTGTCACCGTACATAAGCATTTTTTCATCGGTTATGAAATCTACCGCTTCTCTTAATTTCGGGTTGTTGTCGTAGTAGCGGCGGCTTACGTAATCGCCCCTTTTGTATCTTTCTATTACGGTGTCGGCACTGTCACCGAAGATATAGATGTTATCATCTCCCACAAGAGAGTGGATTTCCGCATTTGCGCCGTCTTCGGTACCCAGTATTACTGCACCGTTTAATATGAATTTCATATTTCCCGTACCGCTTGCTTCTTTGGAAGCAAGGGAAATCTGTTCCGATATGTCGCAGGCAGGGATGAGAACTTCGGCAGATGTCACGTTGTAGTTTTCTGCCATAACTACATTCAGGTGCTCCCTTGCTTCGGGGTCGTCTTGAATCACCTTGCCAAGACAAAGTATGAGGTGTATTATGTCTTTTGCGATTGTGTAAGCAGGCGAAGCCTTGGCAGCAAATATCGCACAGATGGGTGTTTTGGGCACAATGCCTCTTTTTATGTCCAGATACCGTGATATGAGATACAGGGCGTTTAGTTGCTGACGTTTGTACTCGTGGAGCCTTTTTATCTGCATATCAAAAATTGCATTTTCGTCTATCTGTACATGTTGATTTGCGCTTAAAAACTTTTTGAGAGTAAGTTTATTTTCTTTTTTAATCAGCATTAGATTTTGGAGAACTTCTTTATCACTGGCAAAGTTTTCCAGTTTCTTAAGTTCCGATGAATCTTTCTTGAAACCGTCACCGATTAACCTTTCGATGAAATCCGCAAGCAGAGGATTGGATTTGAAAAGCCATCTTCCAAAAGCAATACCGTTTGTTTTGTTGTTGAATTTGTGCGGGTATATTTTGTAGAAATGATTAAGTTCAGTGTTTTTCAGAATTTCCGTGTGGAGTTTCGCCACTCCGTTTATGCTGAATCCCAGGTGCATATCCATATGTGCCATATGCACCGTGTCACCATTATCTATGATATACACCGAACTGTCGTGAAATTTGCGTCTTACCTTGTCATCGAGAATTTCGATTATGGGAACAATTTGGGGACACACTTTTTCAATGTAGTGCAGGGGCCACTTTTCCAGCGCCTCTGCCAGAATGGTGTGGTTTGTGTAGGCTACCGTCTGTGAAACGGTTTTTATGGCGTCATTTATTTTAAGCCCCCTTTTGGTAAGCAGACGTATCAGTTCGGGAATAATGAAAGATGGGTGGGTATCGTTTATCTGGATTACGGCATATTCGTGCAGATTATACAGGTTCGACCCTTTTTTAAGACAGTCTTCAATAATTTTCTGTGCACTGCAACTTGCCATAAAGTATTCCTGATAGACTCTCAGGAGCCTGCCGTCCTCATCGCTGTCGTCGGGATAGAGAAATAAGGTCAGGTTTTTGGTGAAATTCTTTTTGTCAAAATGTATTCCGTCCCAAACAATACCCTCGTCCGCGCTGTCTATGTCAAACAGACATAGTTTGTTAACCTTTCCCTCTCTGCCTGCTATGTGCATTTCATATTGACGTGCATTTAATGTAACTTCACCGAAACACACGGGATATGTTTTGCCTGTTTTTTTTAGAAATCTGTTATTTTCCATCCAGGGATTGGGAACTTCTTTTTGCTTGTTATCGGAAAACACCTGACGGAAAAGCCCCAAATGGTAGTTAATTCCAAGTCCCTCCGCATCCAATGAGAGATTTGCCGCCGAGTCCATAAAACAGGCGGCAAGCCTGCCGAGACCGCCGTTTCCGAGCGATGGTTCCCATTCTTCCTCCTCGATTTCATCCAGACGGTAGGGAGTGCTTTCAAGTTCCTTTTTCACTTCATCATAAAGACCCAGATTGATTAGAGTGTTTATGAGCATTTTTCCTACAAGGAATTCTGCGGAAATGTAGTACAGACGCTTTTTGGGTAAGTATTCTTTCTGCCTTTTGCGGATTTCATTTTCTATTTTTTCATATATGATGCCGTATATTTCCTCTTTGCTTTTTGCACCGCTAAAATTCATGTGTTTCCTTCCTTTACAGCAAATTTATTGTTAGTTTGTCCTTCAAATAAAGTAATATACAAAAAATCCCCGAAGAGGGTTTGATAACCTTCTTCGGGGGAATGTTTTTTTATTTAAGATACTTATTTAGTGTACCGCTTTTGAAAATTTCTATTGCAGTCTTGAGTGAGTAGTTGTCGGAAAATTCAAGTGTCTGCATTTCGGTTTCTATGGCAACCTGGGTTGTTATGTCGCAAACACCGTATGGGTAAAGTTGCTTGAGACTTTGGAAACTGTACACTGCATTGTATGTCTCCTCGGTGAACTTGTCGTCGGGGATTCCCACGTCGTAACCCATTGCATCAAGCCTTTGATTGAGCGCAAGAACAAGAGGACCCTCATCGCCAAGTTTTAATTTGGTGTCAAAGTCAAAGTCATTAAATCCTGCTTTCTTCATGCGGATTATTTTGTCTTCTGCACGATAATCAGGTTTTATACCAACATCGTCTATGTGCCTTTTATTTCTTGTGAGGTATTCAGCCTCTGTCATTTTGACACCGCCTCCGACTTTGAAGTTGGTGAGGTTTTGCATGGTGCCTTTTCCGTAGGTTGTACTGCCCACGACAATTCCTATACCGCTGTCCTGAACTGCTCCGCAAAATGCTTCCGAAGCACTTGCACTGTAGTCGTTTGCAAGAACTATCAGAGAGTATTTCGGGTCTGTGCAGTAAGAATACAGGGTAGAGTTCTGAAGTTCGTTTTTGTATTCAAAATGTATTATGGGACCTTTTGGAATTATTCTCTGTGATAACTGCAAAAGAGCATTTACGGAACCGCCCGAATTGTAGCGCAGGTCAAATATAATGTCCGTAATTCCAAGGGAGTCAAAATAGTCCAGCGCATTATTCACAAGAATGGGAGCGGACTCGTCAAATGACTGCAGTTCAATGTAGCCGATTTTACCGTCTATCACATCGTAATTTCCGGGTTCAACTATAACGGGGCGTCTCACAACGACAAATTCCTTGTATTCGCCGTTTCTCATAATGCCCACATTAACAGTAGTGTCGATGTCTCCGATAATGTGAGTTCTTGCCTGCTCAATAGACATTCCCACAAGGTTTATGCCGTCGGCACTTATTATGATGTCGCCTTGCTGTATTCCCGCCTGACCTGCAGAAGATTCTTTTGTGGTAGCGTTTACGAGTATTCCCTGGGGAATTACGCTTATGGTAACACCGATTCCGCAGAATTCGCCTGCCATACTGTCCATAAAGTAATTGAATTCCTCTTCAGTGTAGTACATGGTGTGTTTGTCCAAATCGGAGAACATACCATTGAAGGCATCTTCTATGAGTTCGGGATGGCTTTCCATAATTTTCATGAGAGTTTTCTCGTAGAGTTCCTCTCTTGTTACATCATATTTGTATCTGGAAATTATGAGGTTTGCACTTTGCTCAACAAGTATTTTTGCCATTTCTCCGTCGGTTAAAATGGGTGCTTTTTCTTCTTGTGCTCCTGCGGTTTCGTCCGCAAACACTCCAAATGAGGTAAAGAGCATAAATGCACATATAACAAGGGATATAAGCCTTTTAAAGTTCATAAAAATCACTTCCTTGTAAAAAAATTACATTTTCTCGGGTGCGTCAATTTTGAGTATATTGAGAGTGTTTCTTATAACTGTCTTTGTAAGTGATACGAGGGTAAGTCTTGCCTGCAGTATATCTTCCTCTTCGCCTTTTACTCTGCAACTGTTGTAGAAAGAGTGGAAAAGTGCGGCAAGGTCAAGCAGATATCTTGTGAGTTTGCTGGGTTCCAGCGCTTCTGCAGACATTTCTATTTCCTGCGGGAAAGAATTGAGTTTTGTTATAAGTTCAATTTCTTCCTTTGCTTTCAGCACCGTAAGGTCTACGCTGTCTATGTCTTTCAGGACTACGCCCTCGTCGGCAAGGTTGCGTAGTATGGAGCAGATTCTTGCGTGAGCATACTGAACGTAGAAAACAGGGTTGTCGTTGTTTTGCGCAACTGCGAGGTCAAGGTCAAATTCCAGATGGCTTCCTGCCTGACGGAGATTGAAGAAGAATCTTGCCGCGTCAACGCCTATTTCGTCTATAAGGTCGGACAGGGTTATCATTTCTCCCGTGCGTTTGGACATTCTTGCCACGTCGCCGTCTTTTATGAGGCGTACAAGTTGCATTATCACAACTTTGAGTTTTTTGCTGTCACAACCGATGGCATCCATTGCACCCTCCATACGTGCCACGTGGCCGTGGTGGTCTGCACCCCAGATGTTTATTACCTTGTCAAAACCGCGGACTTCAAATTTGTTTCTGTGGTAGGCAATATCCACCGCAAAGTAGGTGGGTATTCCGTTTGCGCGGATTAAAACTTCGTCCTTTTCGCTTCCGAATTCCGTTGTTTTGAGCCAGAGTGCGCCGTCCTTTTCATAAGTAAGACCGCTCTTTTTGAGAAGTTCTATTGTCTGTGCAACTTCACCGTTTGCGTGAATTGTGCTCTCGGGGAACCACACATCATAGTTTATTCTGTATTTTTCGAGGTCTCTTTTGAGGTTTGCTATGTTTATGGGGAGAGCATATTCCACAAGAGTTTTTCTTCTCTCTTCGGAATCCTTGCTCACAAGGGTGTCGCCCTCTTTATCTGCATAGTTTTTGGCGTGGACTTTAATGTCTCCGCCCATATAGCCGTCTTCGGGGAAGGGGAAAGCGTCTTCACCCTTGTATATCTGCATATAACGTGCTTCAAGGGATTTTCCGAATTTTTCTATCTGAGCACCTGCATCGTTTATGTAGAATTCTCTTGTAACGTCATAACCTGCAGTTTCAAGTACGCTCGCTATTCCGTCGCCCAGAGCACCGCCTCTGGCATTGCCCATGTGCATAGGTCCTGTGGGGTTGGCACTTACAAATTCCACCATAACCTTTTTTCCGCATCCCACATTTATCTTGCCGTAGTCTTCGCCCATTTTGTCTATGAGTTTAAGACCGTCATAGAGCCAGTCGGGTTTTAAGTAGAAGTTGATAAATCCCGGTCCTGCGATTTCGCATCTTTCTATATAGGTGCCCTCAAAATCAAAAGCATCGGTAAGACTTTTTGCAATATCTCTTGGAGGCATCTTAAGAAGTTTTGTAAGTTTCATGGCTGTGTTTATGGAAAAATCTCCGTGGGTTTTGTCCTTGGGGATTTCAATTTCCACATCAACTGCCACATCTACCTTGGTTTCGATAAGTGCCTTTTTTGTAATTTCAGCAATCTGTTCTTTTATGTGTTTTATAATGTCATTCATGTTTTAGTCTCCTTATTTGTATATCTTGATATCAAAAGTATTGTGTCCGCTGTTTGAATTGTTTATGTCTATAATATAGTCAACTTTCAGTGTGCCTCCGTCTTTTCCTATGTCGGAGCAAAGGCTTTTTGTATGTATGTCTATGGTAAGTTCGCCAAATGGCATTGAGTAGAGGGATGTAGTTTTGCGCCCCTCCATAAAAAGCATCTGGGAGTTTACAGTTCCGCGTCTTGTGAGGCAAACATAGTCTGCGGCGATTTCGATGCTTGTTTTGGTACCGCCAAGTCCCGTGATTTCCGATTCTTCATATTCGCAGAAGAAAACACCGTCTTCTTCGTAAAAATCACATTCGCTCACAAGTTCTATGTCGCTGTCCTCTCCGCCGTCAGCATAACTTTGCAGACCTTTTATTGAAATAGTGAATTTATCTGCCATACAAAAACTCCTTTATTTTACGCGTACATATAGTATAACATAAATAAATATTTTTTCAAATGTTTTATTTTCCAAAACCGCCATTTTCTCTCGCATAGTAGAAAAGATACTGCTGTGCAAAGCCGGCATATTCACCGAAAAGTTCTGATGCACGCTTTTCTATTTCCTTGTTTGTGGCACTTTCGCCAAGATAGAGAGTTCGCATTGTTCGCTGTACCCACACATCGATAGGAAACGCTTCCGATTTGCCGAGTGAAAACAAAAGTATGCAGTCCGCCACCTTGGGACCGATACCGCGTATCTTCATAAGTTCCTTTTTTGCCTCGGGGTATGGCATATCTTTAAGCCTTGCCATATCCACTTCGCCGTTTGAAAGTTTGTTTACGGCATCCACGATGTATGATGCTCTGTAACCTGCCTTAAGGGGTGAGAGGTCTTCTTCTTTCACACCGCAAAGCGATGAAAGTTCGGGAAAAGAGTAGAATGTCTCTCCACTCAAAGTGCAGGGTTTTCCGTACATTTCGCAGAGTTTTGCCACGATTTTTTTGATTCGCGGTATCTGGTTTTGCGAAGATATTATGAAAGAAATAATGCACTCGAATACATCCTGATTTAATATGTGTATTCCGTAGCCGAAATCCATTGCCGTTGATACAAATTTGTCTTTTTTGTATGTTTCCTTTACCTTGGAGTAGTCCCTCTCAAGGTCGAGGTAATAAACCCAGATATTTTCAACATCCCGGAGTGAGGTATTGTATATGGTAAGGTCATTTCCAACAAGGGACATTCTTACTGCCCTGCTGTGAGCAATGCCTGTGTAGGAGCCGTCCTCATTCTTTGCCCACCTGAAGCATTGACCACATTCAAAAGTGTGGGAAAGGTCGAAATCTTTTACTCCCGATATTACACATGTATCGGAATTTTGCATATAAATATTCATTATATCACCATGTAATATTTTATCCTATATTGTCTTTTCTGTCAACATGAAACGGCTTGACTAATTGCAAAAAATTGGTATAATTAAAAGAAGAAAAATGTAAGGAGACTAAGATATGACCGAAAAAGTTTTTTTGGAAATCGACAGACTGAAAGATAAGTACATAGATATGCTTGCAGATATTTGCAATATTGAGAGTAAGTCGAGCGACAAAGAGGGAGTGGACAAAGTAGGTGACTACCTTTGCAATGTTGCTAAGGATTTGGGTTATACCATAAAGAAAAAGGAATTTGAAAGAGCGGGCAATGTGTATTCCTTTACGCTTAATCCGGATGCGGACAAAAAATCCGTTTCAATTTCGGGACATATGGACACCGTGTTTGAAAAAGGTGCTTTCGGCTATCCTCCCACAAGGATTGAGGGAGATTTTATCTACGGTCCCGGTGTTCAGGATTGCAAAGGCGGTATTGTGCAGTGCCTGCTTGTTATGGAGGCTCTTAAAAACTGCGGTTACACCCAAAGACCTGTTAAACTGATTCTCCAGAGTGATGAGGAAGTAAGTTCCGAACTTTCTTTAGGCGGCACCTTGCGTTTTATGGTGGATGAAGCCAAAGACAGCGTTGCTTTTTTAAATGCCGAAGGACACAAAAAAGGATTTGTAACCGTTGGCAGAAAGGGCATAGTAAAGAAAAAAATTGTAATCGAGGGCAAGGCTTTCCACGCAGGATATTATGTCGAGGGCATAAGTGCAATCCGCGAGGCGGCATACAAGATAATAGAACTGGAAAAGGACAACGACGTAAACACTGTTACTTTCAACTGCGGTGTTATAGGTGGCGGTACAGTTCCCAATATCATCCCCGAAAGGTGCGAAATTGAACTTGAATTCCGTTTCAAAACTCTCGCTCAGAAGAGGGAAGCGGAAGAAAAACTTGAAAGAGTGGTAAATACTTCCTATGTTGAGGGGACAAAATCCCACATAATAGATATAAGCGAAAGACTATCTATGGAAAGAACTCCTTCAAACGAAAGACTTGCGCATATAATAAGCGATATATCGGAAAAATACGGTTTTGGAAAACTTGAGCCTTTTGAAGCGCCCGGCGGAGCCGATGCGGCATACACAACAAATGCCGGAATCCCCTCTGCAGATTCAATGGGTCCCGAGGGTGCATATATACACAGTACAAGGGAAAGGGCTGTAATTTCGTCCATACCACGTCTTGCAAAAATTATGGCGGCAGTTATTATGGAATGTCCGGAGGAAATATAGTATGTTTGATGCTTTGAAAGTAAAGAACGAATGTGTAAACTGGATAAGAAAATTTTTTGAGGAAAACGGGTTGGGTTGCAATGCCGTTGTGGGTATATCCGGCGGCAAAGACAGTTCCGTTGCCGCGGCACTTTGCGCCGAGGCACTTGGCAAGGACAGGGTAGTTGGTGTTCTTATGCCCTGCGGAAATCAGCACGACATAGATATGGCATATCTTCTTTGCGACCACCTCGGAATTAAAAGATATGAAGTGAACATCAAAGACACAATAGATGCAATAAATTCTGCAATGCCAAAGGATTTGGAAATAAGCACTCAGGCGAAGACAAATCTTCCGCCCCGAATCCGAATGAGTGTGCTCTACGCGGTATCCCAGAGTGTAAACGGCAGAGTGGTAAATACCTGCAATCTTTCCGAGGATTGGGTGGGATATTCCACACGTTACGGCGATGCGGCAGGAGATTTTTCACCCATGAGCAATCTTACTGTTACGGAAGTAAAGGAGATAGGCAGAGTTCTCGGTCTTCCCGATGTTCTTGTGGACAAAACCCCCATAGACGGTCTGTGCGGAAAGACAGACGAGGAAAATTTGGGTTTTACCTATGCTGTTCTTGACCGATACATCCGCGAGGGAAAGATAGATGATGAAAAAACAAAGGAACTTATAGACAGAAAGCATAAGGCAAACCTTTTTAAATTACAACTTATGCCGACTTTTAAACCGACTCTGTAAAAAATGGCTGTGACAACAAAAGTCACAGCCATTTTTAGAGGGTTATTTGTTTTTTTCACAGATTAATTTTTCAAGTATTTCCGCCGCATCATATACCAGCATGTCGCAGGGGCGTTTTTTGTAGTATTCTGCGTTTCTTTCATCGGGGACATGGGTGCTTTTTTCTGTACCAAGAAGTTCTTTGCAGATTATTGATCCGTTTTTGTTTTTGAATTCTTCGCAGAGAGCCTGTATGAGTTTGTAGTGCTCTGCCTTTTCCTCTTTGGCAGCGGGGGAGGTGTAGCCGTAGAGTTTTCCGGCAATCATGCACATTCCGCTGACCGCACCGCACACCTCTCTCATTCTTCCTATACCGCCTCCGAAAGAGGATGCAACAGAGAGGGCAGTTTCTTTGTCCATTCCCGCTTCCTTGCAAAAAGCAAGCACCACCGCCTGACAGCAGTTGTAACCCTCCTTGAAATACTCTCTTGCTATTTCTGCTTTTGTATTTGACATAAATATAACTCCTTTTTCTTTTGTTTTTTATAGCATAGCATAACAGAAAGGGTAATGCAAGAAGTATTGAAATATACTTTCTGTAAAATGGTGGTTTTGGGTATCAATGTATTGAAATTTACGGTTTGTTGTGATAAAATATTTTTGAGGTGAATTATAATGAAAATTACAAAAGATGTTATATATGTAGGCGTAAATGACCATAAAATCGATTTGTTCGAGGGGCAGTACACCGTGCCAAACGGCATGGCATACAATTCATATGCCATAATCGACGGAAAAATTGCAATTATGGACTCTGTGGATGCAAATTTCGGTGATGAATGGATAGATAATATTCAGAATGCTCTTGGAGACAGAAAACCCGATTATCTCATCGTTCAGCACATGGAACCCGACCATTCTGCAAGTATTGCAAAGTTTGCACAGCACTACCCCGAGGCGAAAATTGTTTCTTCCGCCAAGGCATTTGTCATGATGAAAAACTACTTTGGCACAGATTTTGAGGATAGAAAAATAGTTGTTGCTGAAAACGATACACTTCCTCTGGGTGAGCACAACCTGACCTTTGTAACCGCTCCCATGGTGCATTGGCCCGAGGTTATCGTGACATATGATTCCAAGGACAAAACCCTTTTCTCTGCCGATGGTTTCGGCAACTTCGGCGCACTGGACATAGACGAGGACTGGGCGTGCGAGGCAAGACGGTACTACATCGGCATTGTGGGTAAATACGGCGTGCAGGTGCAGTCTCTTCTCAAAAAGGCTTCGGCTCTGGATATTGAAATTATCTGTCCTCTTCACGGACCTGTTCTTTCGGAAAACCTCGGATACTACATTGACCTGTACAACACCTGGTCATCCTACAAAGTTGAGGAGGAGGGAGTTGTTATTGCCTACACTTCCGTGTACGGCAACACAAAAAAGGCTGTGGAGTATCTGGCAGAAGAACTTAAAAAGCAGGGCAAAAAGGTTGTTGTAAACGACCTTGCGCGCTGTGACATGGCAGAAGCCGTTGAGGATGCGTTCAGATTTTCCTCCCTTGTGCTTGCTACTACTACCTACAACAACGATGTTTTCCCCTTTATGAAAGAATTTATAAACCATCTTACAGAGCGCAACTATCAGAATAGAAAAGTTGCTTTTGTGGAAAACGGAAGTTGGGCACCCACAGCCATAAAAACCATGAAATCCATGCTGGAAAAGAGCAAAAATTTAACTTATGCTCAAAATGAAGTTACAATAATGTCTGCAATGACCGAAGAAAATAAAAAGCAACTTTTAGACCTTTCGGGTGAATTGTAATGTTCTGTTAAAATTTCAAAGGAATAATGAAATATAGGCATGTATTTTCTGTGATAACTTTCAGGTGATTATTATGAAAAAGTTGTTTACTTTTATGTTTTGTTTGGTATTTTTGGTTTCGGGTATGACTGTTGTTTCGGCAGAAACAGAGGTTGAAGGTTTGGCAGAGTTATACGAAAAGATATGGATTGATTATTATGACCAAGGTATCCGGGAAACAATGGAGAAAACATACACAGAGTATATACAAAAAAGGTGGGAGGTTTTCTCGCAGGCACCCGACTACATGAAAAGAAAGGTCGGCTATACAGGAACTCTTGAGGAACAGAAAGAATTATTTTGGAATAATAACAAACTTGATTTTGATGAGGGCTTTGCCATATGGTTTTTTAATAGCGACGAATATTTATTGTATTATGCAAATCAGAATGTATCTGAATATTTGGTGTATACCGACAATTATTGGGCTTTTCCTTTTGAAAACAGCGATATCTCTTGCAAGATATTAATAAAGGAAGGCGGAGTTGCTAAAGATTTTGACGATGAAATATCAAATCAATTTCCATCATCACTTGTGGCTACCAAGGAGGAACTAAACTATTTAAAAGAGTTAGATTTAATTTCTTCCACATTGGAAGAGTATGGAATTTCGTTTGTTGATGATATGAAGGTGGTAGTTATTGATTGGGGATGCACGGCTCTGTATGTAAAATCAGATAGTAAAGAATATATGATTCGTATGCACGATTATGGATTGATACCAGAATTTGAAAAGTACAAGGTATATACTGCTTCCGAAGCAATAAAGATGGTGTCAGAAAGTACGGGCAGATACAACAAAACCAAACCCACCTTTGAAGAAGAAGCATTAAGTTTGCAAAGCGAAGGCTTGCTCAACGGAACAGACAAAGGTCTGGATTTACTGAAGCCTCTCACCAGAATAGAAACTGCAACAATGCTTTTGCGTGCAATGGGTGAGGAAACAATGTTGGAAGAAAATGTGCAGACATTTTCGGATGTATCCAATGAACACTGGGGTTACGGAGCAGCAGAAAAAGCCTATAGCCTTGGTCTTATAAGAGGAGTGGGTGACAATCTCTTTGCACCCGAGGGCAGAGTTACCAAGGAGCAGTTTGCCACAATGGTTCTAAGAGAAGTCGGAGGCCAAGCGGTCTTAGGAAGACAAACTGGTAAGACAACTCCTTGG
>JAZNJU010000065.1:0-16387 GCA_045578205.1 Clostridia bacterium
ATTAAACTGATTATTGAAATTATAATATAAATAAGTTTTAAAAATTTTAGCCGACCCAATCTCTCAAAAATGAAAATGGCTTAATTTTAAAAACTTTCATAAGAAAAACCTACCGTTCGGGGAAACGGTAGGTTTTATGCATCCCATTTTTTCAAAATATTATTAAAGAAGAAAATAAAACGAAAAATCCAAAAGCAGTAAGACAGCATACCCCGATTGCTATGATTTAAGCATACGATATTATCTGCTTTAAATCAAGAAACTTGACCGTGCTTATTCCTATCGATAATCATTTCAAATCCCATCGAGACAAGCATTATGATACTTATTGTTCCTATGAAAAGCAGGTAATTAGACTGGGTGTAATCATTAATGTTGAGATATATAATACCAGCGGAAATAACCGCCTGTAATGTCATCAGAAGCACCGCAAGCCACTTATGCTTCATATGAGAAGCAGCAAGTACACCGAGCATTAAAAGTCCAAAATATGCCGTCAGATTGCTTCTCATAATAACCGAAAAAAGAATAATTACATAAGGAACGAGAAAATAAACAATAGTCATACCGAATCCCCTTTAATAGACATTATAAATATAATCCTCATAATAAATCTCGGCATAATAATACATCGAGGTCTTTCCAATGTTCTTTAGAGCCCTTCCATAGGGCTTATTTTTATTATACAGTGTTAGTGCCTCGGTGAAATCCACACAGTAAGTGTTTCCGTCACATACGAAGAAATTATATGAATGTTTTCCGCCACCTTTTAACTCGACATCAAATATATAGGATTGCACATCAAACCCTTTGTGGTTGGACCATTCTAACACAACCGATTTTGCCCATTGGGCAAATTGAAAACAAACGCCGTGCCACTTTACATTCTGAAAAAGTTCAAAGTTGAACGATTGTATCGGAAACCGATAATTATATTTGCTATCATAAACAAAGTTGTTTAGTACAAAAGGTGTCATACCGTTGTATAATAGGTCATCGAAAGTCTCGTATTCACCGAAATTATCAACAACCCATTGTTTTGAACTATTGCTCATAAAAGAATTTGCACCAGTATAACCACCCGAATTTCTTTCTTTGCTATAATTTAAAAACATACAAGTAAAGGTTGCGACGAGAAGTAGGATTGCAATAGTACGGTATAGTACTTTAATTATCTTCATATCTGTCACCCTGCAATCGGAAAACTTTCATCATCGCTGTTATCTGCAAGTGCTTCTACCAATAAGCAGGTTGCGGTTCGGAAACCAAGAATAAAATTATCTCGACATCCCAAATCATTTGCTTTCATAGAAAGAGCAGTGTATTCCTGCCATATCTCTTTTTGTTGTGGTGTAAGAGTTTCTTCCAGTTTCACGGCAACATCGCATACCTCTCGCTCGGTTTTATAATACTCACCATTCTTGTTTAGGCTCCGACCACTAATTGAAAGGTTATCATAATACATTGCTTCAATAGTTTTTCTCATAATCGTTTCCTTCTTTCTTACCTATCATTTTTAATTATGTAGAACGGAGCAGCCTGTTGCTCCGTAATTGGAGGAATTATTGAAGGAGGAATTATATTAAACCCGTACAGGCACGGTGGAGGAAACAAAAAAGACCTACACACAGAATCCGATAGGGATAATGTATGTAAGTCATAGTGTCGAAATATGTATTATTTTATTTTCTTTATTATACCATCATTTTTCGTGTACGTCAACATAAAAATCGAACTTTTTCTCGAATTTTATTTAAAAACCGTTGATTTTCTCGATGGTTTGTGATACAATGCTAATATACAACTATATAAGGAGATTTTTTATGAAAAAAATATCTTATACTAAATTGTTTAAATTGCTTTTAGATAAAAAAATGTCCAAAGCGGAACTGCGTGAAAAATGTGGATATTCCACTGCGGTTGCAACCAAACTGAATCAACATAAAATTGTATCGTTATCCGTGTTGTTGACCATTTGTGACAAATTGGAATGTGATATCTCCGACATTTGCGAAGCAGTGTCCGATATATAGTACATTAAATTTGATAGAATTAAGTACATATTAGACATACCCTAACGCTTTATAAGGAGAGTAATTATGGAACTGAACTTAAACGATAAGCAAATAATTGTGTACGGAGCACCTGGTACAGGAAAATCATTTTCTATTAACAAAGCATTTGAGACAAACAATATTGATAGAGCAAATAATGTTTTTAGAGTTGTATTTTATCACGATTATAGTTATTCCGATTTTATCGGTTATATTAGCCCAAAAGGGAATGATGATACTGTTGATTATGACTTTTCCGCAGGGCCTTTCACGTTGGCATTGCAACGTGCTTTTGAAACCGAGGATACCGTTTGCCTTTTGATTGAAGAAGTTAACAGAGGAAACTGTGCTGCAATTTTTGGCGATATTTTTCAACTATTAGATAGAGATAAATATGGGTATTCTCAATATTCTATTGCAAATTCAATCATCAGGAGTTTCTTAAACAAATCTACTGCGATAAAAGAAAAATTAGCACTTCTTGATATCGCAGAAGATGATATTGTTTTGCCTCCTAATTTTATAATAGTTGGCACAATGAACACCGCCGACCAAAATGTTTTCACTATGGACTCGGCATTCAAAAGACGCTTTAAGATGAAATATTTGCCCATTGATTTTGATGAGGAAACAGACGAACTCAAAAGATTAGATGAATTATCACGAATCAACATTTTCGCAGGAAAATCATCTTGGTCCGAATTTGCTAAAAAAATTAATGCTATTATAGACAACATCAATAGCGAGATGCTGACAGTTTCAGAAGATAAAAAATTAGGACCCTATTTCGTTGATGAAGTAGATGTATCTAGCAGACAAACTTTTTGCGATAAGGTTATTTATTATTTGAAAAATGATGTCTTCAAATATAGCCCGCAGTATTTATCAGACTCTTATGAGCGTCTATATCAGTCTTTTGTTATAGACGAAACAGATATTTATAAACTGCTTACCAGAGGAGAACAGTAAGATGAAGTATCAAGGACTATCCTTGTTTGCCAGTATAGGAATTGCAGAAACATATTTGGAACAATGCGGAATTACTATTAAAGTAGCAAGTGAATTGCTTCCAGATAGAGCGAAATTTCATAAACATTTGTATCCTCAATGTGAGATGATACAGGGCGATATTAATGACAAAGAAATTTTCGATGCAATTCTTTCAAGTGCTAAAAAGTATAACTGCAATTTTGTGATTGCAACTCCGCCTTGTCAAGGGATGAGTTCTGCTGGTATGCAAAAAAAGGATGACCCCCGAAACAGGTTGATAATACCAACCGTAAAGATTATTGCCGAACTGCAACCAGACTTTGTGCTTTTAGAAAATGTTCCTGAACAACTAACAACATCCATTTTGGTTGATGATGAGTGGGTTAAAATACCCGATTATATTTCCTCTCAATTAGGTAATATGTATTACATCAACAATGAGAAAATAGTCAACGCTCAAGATTATGGTGTTCCACAGAGCAGAGAACGTTGCGTGATTCTCCTTTCAAAAAAAGAATTGGGCATAAGGTGGGAATTCCCTGAAAGAAACAATCATATCATCACTCTTCGTGAAGCAATCGGTCATCTTCCATCATTAGACCCTGATGTAACAGATATAGATGACGATAAGAAAAATGAATTGTTCCCTGATTATGAGGAAAAAAGGCAAAAAGGGTTGGAAGTCTCTAAATGGCATTATCCGCCCAAGCACAAGTATCGCCACGTGATTGCAATGCAACATACACCAGAAGGCAAATCCGCGTGGGATAATCAAATCTTTTACCCCACACTTAAAGATGGCACAAAGGGTAAGGGTTATAAAAACACTTACAAAAGACAATGGTGGGATAAACCTGCTTACACTGTCACCCAATACACAAGTAGAATTGGTTCGCAGGAAAACGGACACCCTGGAAGAACAATTGTTGACTCGGAGGATGAGAGCACAAGACTGTTTTCGGATGCCCGCGTATTATCTATTTATGAATTGATGGTTGTTAGCAGTTTGCCTGACAATTGGAATATTCCAGATTGGGCAACAAGCAATCTTATAAGAGAATGCATTGGCGAAGGTGTGCCCCCGAAACTAATCGAGGCTGCGGTTAGAAGAATTTGTTCTGACGAAGAACTCGAAGCGATGAAAATACAGGAGTAAGATTATGAGTGGAAAATATAGAGTTCTTTCGATGTTTTCTAATGTTGGAATAGCCGAAACATATTTCAAAGAACTCGGTTTTGATGTTAAGGTTGCGAACGAACTATTACCTGAAAGAGCAAAGTTTTACAAGCACCTATATCCTGAAACCGATATGATTTGTGGCGACATAACGGATGAAACTGTTTTTGAAACCGTTAAGAATGCTGCAATTAAAAATGATGTAAATATGCTGGTTGCCACCCCTCCTTGTCAAGGGATGTCTTGTGCTGGAAAGAAAGACCCATTGGACCCCAGAAATTATCTAATATACTATGCCGTAGAGATGATTAAGGCAATCAAACCAACCTATGTTTTGTTGGAAAATGTGCCAATGCAAATGCATACAAAAATCAACTATAACGGCAAGGAGATTTTAATCCCCGAATATCTTGAGACCGAATTGGGTGAAATCTATTCATTCAACAAAAACAGAGTAGTAAATTCGCAAGATTACGGCGTTCCGCAATCAAGGCAAAGATATATTTGTTTGATGGTGAAAAAATCGAAGAAAACATCTTGGGAATTCCCAAAACCTAATGGTCAAATCACAACTTTGCGCGCAGCAATTGGTCATCTTCCGTCATTAGACCCTTTGGTGAGGGAAGAAAAAGAAAGATACCGTTTTCCCGATTATGAAGCAAAACGAGCCGAGGGATTAAAGGTTTCAAAATGGCATATACCACCTGTTCATAGTTGGAAGCAAATAGAGTGGATGATGCATACGCCTTCGGGGACGTCTGCATTTAAAAACGATTATCATTTTCCTAAAAAAGATAATCGTCGCATTAAGGGAGCCCCCAGAACTTATATGCGAATGGATTGGGACAAACCCGCAACTACTGTCTTGCAAAATAGCGGTGTTATTTCCACATTCTCTACGGTTCATCCAGGAAGACCCATTGTGGAATCTACTGATGATAAAAAACGCATTTATTCCGATGCAAGGGTATTGACTATTTACGAATTGCTGATTGTTTCGTCTTTGCCATTAGACTGGAATATTCCAGAGTGGGCGGATGATATTCTTATTCGAAAGGTTATTGGTGAAGGAATTCCCCCAAGATTAATTTCAGCAGCATTGAATGCTTTGTTGGAGGTGGAGAAATGTTAGGAAGACTTACTTTTGACAAATCAAGTTTAAATATGAATCTCTTTTTGAAGTCGGTTCGTATAGTAAGTGAGAATAATGGCGAAATTTCGCGTTACGAATTCGTCAGAAATATGGAAATATTTATGAGTGGCCATACTACGCTTCCCGAACAAAAACCAGACAAATATGTGGAAAGTGGTGCTCATAGAACCCAGTACAACAAGAGTAAATGGCCTCGATATTTTGGATTTATTGATATAAAATCAAAAAACAATGACGCCTATTTGGTTCTAACCAAGCGAGGACAACTTCTTGATGAAATAATTTCCGTCAAGGAAGAAGATGGCGTATTTACTTATTACGTAGAAGACGATAACAAGAAAGAATTTAGCAGATTAATTGTAGAAAGCATTCTTTACGGAACATTCGGTAAAAACAATGCAGGTGCAGAAACTTCTAATACCGATATTGAACTGCCAAAGATTATTTTCAAAGCAATCCTGCTGTTAGGCAAGGTTTCTTCTTCCGAAGCACTTTTTATTGCTTTTGGTATGAATAAGAAACAACTGTCTTCCTTTGAAGAAGGTATTGGCGTAATTAACGAGTGGCGCTCATTGCCTGCCGACACATATCGCATCAAACTTGAAAACAAAATGCAAGAATACGATATGGTCAATTTTGCAAGCGACGATAAGTTCATAAGTATTTACTCTGATGACAACATTGGACTGTTAACGAAATTTACCGAAGACGATTTTTCGTATTACACAATTTCACAAGAAGCGTTACATACATATAAAAATGAATTTCAGCAGTTGCTACCTGTTTACAGACCTTTACAGATTGTTCTTTCAGGTGTCCCTGGAACTGGTAAGTCATACTATGTAGACAGGTGTATTCTTGGAGGAGTAAGCGATTATAACTGCATTATCAGGACCACTATTCATCCAGAATACACATATTCTGATTTTATTGGTTACATTCGTCCCAAAGTAATAAATAAGAAAATCAAATATATATTTGAGCCTGGTCCACTTACAAAAGCGATACTGAAATGTTTGCTTGAACCTTCATCTAATATTTATCTAATCATAGAAGAAATGAACAGAGGTGATATAGCCTCTATTATGGGTGATATGTTCCAACTCTTGGATAGAATAGATGATTACAAAGCAAATAATCACGGCACATCAAGATATCCTATAACCAATAAAACACTATATGATTATCTTGCCGAGAAATTGTCAGAGGCAGAATTGAGCCCAACTAAATATCTACCAGACAAGAAAATTGTTTTCCCCGCAAACTTAAATATTGTTGCAACAATGAATACTTCGGACCAAAACGTTTTTGTTCTTGATACAGCATTTAGAAGAAGATTTAGAAATATGTATTTGAAAATCGATTTTTCGGATGCTATTCGAGAAGGTACATATTTGAACTCTATTGAAAAACTATCCAAAGAAACGCTCTTTACAGAAAACAGAGGTTGGTCTGACTTCGCCAATATGGTCAACAGGAAAATTGATTCATTGAACGCAGAATTATCTATTATTCCAGAAGACAAAAAATTGGCTCCGTATTTTGTTGACGCTAACGATTTATCTTCGCGCGATGCATTTTGCGATAAAGTCATATATTATTTAAAAAATGATGTTTTCAAATATGTAGAAGGAGTACTTCCTGAATCGTATGAGCAACTTTATAAGCAATTTGTAATCGAAGGAAAAGATTTTTTTGAATTGTTTTAAGGAGAATTATCTTGAAGGATATTACTATTAAAAACATAACAGAAGGAACAGAGAAAATAGGTGTTGTGTGCGACGAACACGCAACGCTTATGGTTCCTATGTATTATGTTGATGACTGTGTATTATCTGCAGGTAAAATGCCTGACGATTTAAAAATAAAATTAAAGAGACTTGCAAAAGCGTGGCAAAAATACGGCAAGAATATGCCTAATAACACGAATGATGGCGATGAAAACAATATCAATTTTGACACGATAATGAGCATTGTAAATGATTTTATCGAGTATGGCCTATATACCGAATTAGAAAAATTCACTACAATGAATAATTATGGAAAAATTAACTTTCCTGCCACCGTTAAGCGTTGCCATCCTTTGCTAACACATCAAGGTGCAATATATCTTGATTATCTAACTGACAGAAAGCGCATAGATGAGCAAGAGATTGTCAAATCAGTTCAAATATTGGTGCTTAATGATATATCCAAGAAATTGGGCTGGTTGATAGGCTTTAATCTTTCATTACCAACAGAAAATATACATTATCGACTCGGAAGTTATCTTGTTCCTTTGTTGGTTAGTGAGAAAAACCAAACCTTCAACACAAGAAAACTTAATTTAATTAACCTCCTAATTAACTATATCCGTATGACAAACGGAAAAGAGAATTCAAACTATCTTCCTGTTTGCACGGCATATAACTTTTGGGAGAGCATTTTGTTTGATGCACTCGGTAATATGTCCAAAGACGAATTGAACAAGCATTTTTATGTAAGGCACGGTTATAGGGATAAACAAACCAATAAAATTGTTGTTCCAATGAAACCGCTTATGCCAGACATCGCATACAAGGACGATTACTCTGTTATTATTCTCGATGCAAAATACTATCAAAAAGGATTTTTGCCTACTAATGAGGACATAACAAAACAATTCGCGTATATGATAAAAGCATTTGGAAAATGGTCCGATGCATACTCCTATCGAAATATTTTCTGTCTTCCGACTGATGAAGTCAGCAAATATCACAATCTTGAAGCCGTATTTGATGAAGATGTTGCTTCCGATGACGGTCTTGTGCCAATCGAGTTGTTGTATTTGAATTTTGAAGAAATGTTAAAGCATTATGTTGATGGGACTTCGGCATACGAATATATTTCGTGAGGTTAGTGATGGAAAAAAAGAAAGTAAGAAACGGACGCAATGAATTAATTTCGAAATCGCAGGAAGCCGCACTCTCCGCTATACAAATATATAATAGCCCTACATATTTCTTCAAATCGGAAACATTTTCAGTTCTGATTATTATTGCTTGGACATATTTATTGCACGCCTATTACAAAGTGATAGGTGTTGACTACCGATATTATAAATTAGTCAATAGCAGAAAAAAGTACTATAAAACCAAATATGGTGCCTTTAAGCGTTGGGAACTTGAAACTTGTCTAAAAAACGAAAAATGCCCTTTGGACAAGGATACCAAGAACAATTTGGAATTTATCATCCAGTTGAGGCACGAAATTGAACACCAAATGACCAACCGAATTGATGATACATTAAGCGCGAAATTTCAAGCGTGTATTATCAATTACAATAATTACATAAAGCAGTTGTTTGGTGATAAGTATGGTCTTGACAAATATATAAACGTTAGTTTGCAGTTATCTGGCATTGAGGACGAGCAAAAAAGTATGCTTTTGTCGGAAACAACCTTACCAAAATATTTAAAAGCATTTGTAACCGATTTTGATAATTCATTGTCGGATGATGAATTTAATAGTTTGTCATATGCATACCGAGTTTTTTATACCCCAAAACTCGTTAATCATCGCCAACAAGCAGATAAGGTAATTGAATTTATAAAACCAGATTCTGAATTAGCGCAAACATTAAAGACACAGTATGTTGTTTTGAAGGAACGAGAAAAAGCAAAGTACTTACCAGGTCAAATTGTAGAGATAGTAAAAAAGGAATATCCTAAATTTAATATGAGAGACTTTGTGCAACTTTGGAAAAACAACGATGCCAAAAATCCTAAATATAATTATGGAACAGTTGTGGCAAATAAAACCTGGCACTGGTACGAGAATTGGCTCAACTTTGTATTAGATTATTGCCAAAAACATTCTGACCAATATAAATAAAGAAGCACGGGGTGAACCGTGCTTCTTACATCATTGATACTTATGCTAATAGAAAAAATGAAACTTAAAAACATAACGATAGACATCTTAAAATCAAATTTGAAGTATAAGCAATAAGGAGGTCAATTAAAATAAAAATATATTCTGCATTAGCAACAATATTCTGGTTTGTTAGGCAATTTGCAATTCCCAACCCATTTGAAATATTAGGTGATGGTCTAACTATTACAATAAGCGGAGCACCTTTGCTTCTAACCCCAGAAATACTTAACTGGATAGCCGACCCGATTATCGGAGCAATCACTTTTGGAGTGGTAGGTCTCTATTACATTAAGGGTTCCGAACCCGCATTGGGCAGTATATTGTATATGATATTTTATGCTGTACATATTGCGGTAATGTACTTGATGTTGTGGGTTTACCCAATCGTTTGGTTGATGGTACTTATAGGCGTCATATACATATTACTACACATTGGCATGTTAATACTCGGCAATAAAATGTAGCATTTTAAACAAAAGGTTAATATATAGAAATACGGAGATGATATAATCTATAATGGAAAATTTACAATCTTTACTCTATGCAATAGCAAGTTTATCCGCCAGTTTTGTTGCGATATTGGGTGGATTTGTGGCCAGCAAGTTGCTTACAGTAAGCGGTGAAAGAGAATCACTTAAAAATCAACTATCAAAAATTAATTGCGATATTGTACTTAAAAAGGCTCAAAAAGGAATTTTATATGACCAATTAAATATAGATGATGCTTTAGATTACATAGATGAACATATTGACGACCTCCTAAACCACAGTGCTCTGAAAGAGGTCTATTTAGAGACTGAAAAGGAATTGTTAGGATATGATTTATTGCTACCATACTGGAATAGAGCATTAGATTTGCTTGTTAAAATTGAAGGTGTAAACGAAGATACCATAACTTTCAATGAAGATTATGTTCCAAATAGTGTTGTTCTTGATGTGAAAGACAACCATTTTGACTATAAAGCATGTGCTATAATTACAAAGCAATTATTTCCACATCCATTTTATTCGGCAAAAACAATATCAAATTCAACCGATAATTGGTATGAACATACAAGTCAAAAATTTGAAGATTTAGAGCATGAAATATATGCTTTATCTATACAGAAATCTTTGTTAGAAGAACAAGAGAAAGCACTATTAAAACCTAATGGGATGATAAGCGGATTAATCGTATTTATTTCATTTTCTATATTAAATATCATTTGTCCTCTTATTTTAAGCACCATAGAATTCAGTGATGCATGTTCAAAATATATAGGTTGGATTTCCATTGGAGTTTTAGCACTTGGATTAACGACTGTGTTTTGTTATCTAATCAGTTTGTTGAAATGGAAAGAGAAAGAAGAACCTGATAGCAAATCAGAATAAAGACAAAACCCACGGTGGCGAACCGTGGGTTTTGCTTTTAGTCGAGCGATAACTGTAATTTGATAGCATTCTGCAAAGTCTTCATTTGACTTGCTTCTAATGTACCACAATAGCGACCTTCTTCAAGTATATTCTTGGGTAATAATGTAAGTTGTTCTGCCAGTGCAAAACTTCTTTTTGGAAAACAGTCGGCCTTAATTTCAATTTGAACTGGAAGCCGACGGTTTATGTTTGAAGAAAGTGGGATTGCTTGAACCACAGGACTATAATTGCAGGCTTGGGGGTTCGACACTACAATATAATAATGTTGTCCGTGGTGTTGATGAGGGTTATGCTCGTTATAAGGAATATTTGCGAATACAATGCTTCCGTGTCTTACTTTACACATTTTAAATTTCTCCTTTTAAATAAAAAATATTGATATTTAAAAGGTGCTAGTTTTTGATTTTTATTTCAAGAAAATATGCCCTGACCATTTTGGTTCGGGGCATTATTGAAGTGTCAAATATTTTAACTTTTGGCACCGATTTTAAAGTCCCGTAAATACTGGGTTTGTGAGGTGTCATAATTCAGTGTCAAAAGTAATCTTCCTTTTTGCTCTAATCATCGTTGATTTTGATATGCCAGTCATTTCGGAAACTGTCCTGTAACTCTTGCCTTCGTCAAGCAACGACAAAGCGAGATTGATTTGTTCTCGATGAAATTTCTTTGGTCGCCCTTCCTTATAATTTGGGTCGTGTTTACGATGATATTCTCTGCCGCTTTGGCATCTGGAATTTATCATATCTTTCTCAAATTGTGCGAAAGCCAACATGACATGCAATAACAGGGTTCCGATTGCATTTTTCTCAATTACACCCATATTGAGTATATTTAGTTTAATGTTCTTATCATAGAGTTCCTGTGCAAGAGTGCTGCCTTCACTGACTGTTCTCGCAAACCTATCTAACTTAACTACAATTAGTTCGTCATCGGGTTGTAGTTTTTCAATTAGTTGAGAAAATAACGGACGGTCTTTAATTGTACCACCAGTGAATATTTCTTCTACAACAATTTCGGCACCTGCATTTAAAACTGCTTCTCGCTGCTCTTTGAGGGACGAGTTATCCTTCTGTGATTTTGAGGATACCCTTATATAACCATACCTCATTTCATCACCTGCTTTCTACAACACCAAACAGGTGAGTTTTAACGGTATTACCCAACTGCTCTTTTTCAATAACGATATTAGTCCCCTCTGGAACTTCAATAGTTACAGAACTGCCATAAGGAAACGGCAATTTGGTATAATTACCGTGAGCATCTTGCTCAAAAGTTAGAATTAGAAATTTGTCTTGTCTTTGCATATAACATACTCCTTTTGTTTTTATGTACTCGGTGTGGCCTAGTACACCGACATCTGATAATGAAGGAGGAATTGTCTTTGGAAAACTACACACACTCTCTTGCCACTAGGAAGCAATAACAAAGAAAGGAGAAAAACAAAAAACTTACATACAAAACTCCCGCCAGAGTTGTATGTAAGTTAAAATTCAGTATGTTATGTGTTATTCAATTGTTTTCTATATTATAACATATTTCGACACCTATAGCAAGTGGTTTGCATATTTAAAAATCGAAATATGGATAAAATTGACTGTAATATTGTTTGATGGTATAATAATATAAAGATATTTTGTAATTTATTGAAAGGATAATATTATGACCTTTACAGAATTAGTAGAAAAATCTTCTCACCTAAAACAGCAGAAGCAAGTTTTTATAAATGATACTTATATGTGGGTTCAACTTGCCCGTAATGCTATCAAAGATTTGCCAGATGACAAAATTGAGTTTTCTACACCGAAAGCAAGAAAACCACATCAATTGCGAACAGTGTCCCGAAGCCATCCTGAAAAGACAAAAGAAAGAATAATAAACAAAGATATATTCAATAGTGCTTTTGTTCTTTTAGTTGCAAGTGTGGAAGATTATTTTTCTAAAATAATGGAATGGATATTGAAAACCGACACACAAAGAATAAAATGCACTATAAGTGGTATAAACTTGATGGACAAGGTATCTGTTGTAGATTTAATTGACAACGACAAGGAAACATTGGTTGAAAATATAATCAGGCAACGATTATCTGGATTGTTTTATGCAAGTCCTCAAAAGCAGTTAGAATATTTAAAAATTGCATTAGATATTCAACCTGATGAAGACCTTTGGGGTAAATGGATAGAGGTAAAGGCAAGACGCGATTTAATAGTACATAACAACGGTATTGTCAATGAAATATATATAAACAAAGCAAAAACTTTTGCTTTATGTTCCCTTGGTGAAGAAGCATTAATAGATGAAAATTATTTTAAAACGGTAGTATCTACATTAAAAAGTCTTATAGGAACATTACATAGGGAAGTGCGAAACAATTACAATGAAGAACCGAAGCAAGGTGAAATAGATGAGATTACAGAATAATTATATATTTTTATTACAAGACAATTCAGAAAAGAAATCAAGCACACAAACGAAATCGGATGGTACTGTCGTTTTAAAACTTCATCAAAGTTTTGATACAACTTTCGATAGGTGTTTTGAAAATATTCATAGAAACAGAGAGGAAAGCACTCCTTTCTGCTCTTTGTTTTCTGTTGATGTCAACGAAACAGATTGCACTGCAAACATTATAACTTTCACTGTTGAAAAAAATGTATATTTGAATCTTACAGTGGAAGCAAAAACAAAAGCACAGGCAATAAAAATTTTAGAATCTTTACATAAGCAGATTTTTGATTGCGATAATATCAAAAAAGACTATATACCAATTGTTTCTTATGATTCTGTTTCAGAACATTATTGCAATAAATTGTATCCTAAAATTAATCGTATGGAAAGATTGTTAAGAAGACTATGCTTTAATATCTACATATTGAATTTCGGCACTAATTACTATCAGGCTACCATTCAAGGTGAAATTCAAGAACGAGCAAAAAAGAACATGAGAAAAAAGAGCGAAATTTATCGTCTGCAACTATTTTTTTACTCACTTGATTTCAGTGACATTGAGAAAATTTTATTTACACCGCAATGGTTAGATTCTGAAGAGACAAAAAGGTGTGAGATTCTTAAAAATAAAGATTTGTCCCAATTAACAGACAAAGAATTACGAGAAGCATTTGAGGAGATAAAGCCAAAAAGCGACTGGGAAAGATTCTTCTCTGCTAAAATGCCCAAAATCAATGCCTACGATTTAATTCATCAAATACATAATTATAGAAACAGTGTTGCTCACAGCAAATTCTTAAACAATGAAGATTATGTATTGTGCAATAAACTTCTTAATAAGTTAATTAAGTCTATTGAAAAAGCAATAATCATAACCGAGGAGGAAGATTTTGCAGAAAGAACATTTGGAAAATTGCAGGCTTCACTTGCTCGTGTTGCGAAGGTATTTGAAGATTTCAATAAAATGTGGACTACATCAATTGATATAATGACAAAATCAGCAACCATAGCACTTGATAGACTAACCAGAATAAAAATACCAGATATTAAAATACCTGAATTCAATTTCCCGAATTATACACTTCCGAATTTTAATCTACCAACCTTTAACCTCCCTCAATATAATTGGGACAACTTGTTTAATAAATTTAATTTTGATATTCCAACCTACGAGTTGCCTGATGATGTTTTAGACGAAAAAATTGGCGACGATGAGAAAACTGTAGATGAGAGCGAAGAAAATACATCAGATGATAATAATGAAGAATAAAGTTTTTCTAATGATTTTTGCCTTTTTTCTAATGATTTTCCACGAAAGTGCGGTTTTAAGCAAAGTCGCTTGTACCATAACTTTTAAGACTTTAGACACCACAAAACACCGCACAACTACAGTGTTTTCTTGAAACTAATGACACCACTTTTGACACCGTTTATTTTTGTTTAAAAGTTTTTGTCAAATTCTCGAAATCAGTTAGGGAGCAATCCCCCGCGAGTTCGAATCTCGCCGTCTCCGCCAAGGACTCCTTGAAGGTTTTATCCTTCAAGGAGTTTTTTCTTTTTATCCCAAGGCTGAGCCGATTGCCATCGCACTTGCTTTCTTGCTTTCACTGTCAATGTGACTGTAAATGTTGGCGGTGGTTCCCATATCAGAGTGACCGAGCCAGTCCTGAATCATTTTCATCGGCACGCCGTTTGCGAGAAGAAGCGATGCACAACTGTGCCTGAGGTCGTGAAAGCGTACAGGCTTCAATCCCTTTTCTTTCAGCACCACTTTGAAATGGTCGGTCACATAATTCGGTTTTATAATTTCACCGATTGCATCCACGCAGATGTAGTCGGTGTATTTTTTGCAATACCCTCGGCGCATTACTCGCGTCATTTCCTCCTGCTTTTCTTTTTCGGCAAGGAGAACTTCTTCCACCTGAGGTATCAGTGGCAAGGTGCGGTAGGAAGATTTTGTTTTCATAACGTCCATTCCAACCACGCCCTTGTCATTCTGCACCACCTTGTGACTGATGCTGACCGTCTTATTTTCAAAATCCACTGCCGACCATTTGAGACCGAGCACTTCGCTTCTTCGTAATCCATAGTAAGCTGCGAGGAATATTACAATGTGTATCGGATCGTTCACCGTTTTATCAAGCAACTCTTTCAGCTCGGTGGCGTTATAATATTTGCCGATGTACTGTTGCGCTTTCGGTCTGTCGGCTTGCTCAACGGGATTGCTTGGTATTACTCTGCGCTTGACTGCCGATTTGAAAGCAAGATGCAACAGCGCGTGATGGCGTTGCGCGGTCGTGCCTTTGAGCCCATCGTTTAGGATGCGGATATAATAATCGTTGATTTCATCACCCGTAATGTCTTTGACCTTAAGGTCACCGCAGGCTCGGAAGAACGGAATCATACGAGATTCTATCATTAACTTATAACCCTCATAGGTTGTCTGCGATACATTCACTTTATGTGATTCCAACCATTCGGGTAAGTAATCTGCCACTTGCATATGCGCAACTCGGCTTCGTTCTTTATCGGCATGCGACATATGTTCGCGCTTGTAAAGGTCATCGGTATTGTATTGATCAAGGATCTGGCGGTGGCGGTGTTCCGCCTCGCGCTTGTTACCT
The DNA here is from genome assembly GCA_045578205.1 of Clostridia bacterium. Taxonomy (GTDB): domain Bacteria; phylum Bacillota; class Clostridia; order UMGS1810; family UMGS1810; genus RGIG8748. Next base: position 15,754 of record JAZNJU010000065.1, read on the forward strand.
TTGTTCGCATCAAGATTCAGACCTTGCCATTTCTCTTTGCGCTTACCGTCGGTGTCATATAGATTGATGACCGCATACCACTTTTTGTTTTTCTCGGTCAGGTGTCCTGTGATTCGTTTCATTTACTCACGCTCCTTTCTTTTGAAGTTGTCCTTCGGTTTCTCGGGCAACACCAACACTATCACAACCATCTTCATAAGTCCAGAGATTATTCGGGACTGTCGGGGACGGTGTCTGATAGTTTCCTGCATTGGTCAAGAACTCAACCAAACAAACCTTCGGCACAATAATTTTCTTGCCCTGCTTGATGCTTGCGATACGCCCTTCTTTGATCAGAGCATAGACAGTGTTCTTCCCGAACTGTAACAGCCTTACCACATCCGGCACGGTCAACACATCGGGTTCATTTTTAAACATCATATAATAATTTCTAATATTCATAAGCGGTTCCTTTCTTCAAGATTTCCGTACCGGATATCTCAATTACATTTTCATAGTTATTTCGTTTTGTTCTTCCGCAAGATCCTCGGGAAGTTCATCATCGGTACTGTCGGTTGCGGTAGAGACAAGCCCCACCGCAAGACCGATAACCGCACCGAGGTTTGAGGCATTTTGTTCTGCCTCAATTCTTTTA
>JAZNJU010000066.1:0-18374 GCA_045578205.1 Clostridia bacterium
TTATCAGAGAAAATACAAAGCACAAAACGGTGAAGACGGCAGGGCTGCAAAAAGTTCCGGCAAGAACGGAGAAAACCTCTTGGTAAAAGTCCCCTGCGGCACAGTGATTGTTGACATAGACCAGGACAGAGTCATAGCCGATATGAAAACTCCCGGGCAGACCTTTGTTGCCGCCAAAGGCGGAAGCGGAGGTTGGGGAAACAGTCACTTCGCCACTGCCACAAGGCAAATACCCCGTTTTGCCAAGAGCGGCATAGACGGTGAGAGCAGGAATATAAAACTGGAACTCAAACTTCTTGCTGATGTTGGGCTTATAGGATTTCCCAATGTTGGAAAGTCCACACTCCTTTCCGTCGTGAGTGATGCAAAACCAAAGATTGCAAACTATCACTTCACAACCCTTGAACCAAATCTTGGGGTGGTAAAACCAAACGAGGGTGTAAGTTTTGTTATGGCAGACATTCCCGGTCTCATAGAGGGTGCCGGCGAGGGTGTCGGACTTGGTCATGAATTTTTGCGCCACGTTGAAAGAACCAGACTTCTCATACATGTGGTTGATGCTTCGGGTATCGAGGGTAGAAATCCCATAGAAGATTTTGACCTCATAAACAAAGAACTCAAAACATACAACGAATCTCTCTCCGAAAGACCCCAGATTGTTGCTGCAAACAAAATGGATGTTGTGTATGACGAGAGTATCTACGAAAGTTTTTGCACCGAAATGGAAAACCGTGGTTACAAGGTGTTCCGTATAAGTGCTGCAGCAAATAAGGGTGTGGCAGAACTTATGATGTATGTTGCATCTGTTCTGGACACCATCCCCATTCCTGTGCTCTACGACGAAGAGGAAACCGAAACTCTGGTTATTTCCTACAAGGATGACCTGCCATTTACCGTGCGCGTGGAAGACGGTGTGTATGTGGTGGAAGGAAGTTGGATAAAGAGAATGCTCGGTTCCACCAATTTTGAGGATAATGAATCACTCCAGTACTTCCAGAATGCCCTGCGTAAAAAGGGTGTTATAAAAGCCCTGGAAAAAGAGGGTGTACAGGAAGGCGACCTTGTGCGTATGTATGAACTGGAATTTGACTATATGAAATAAAATCAAATAATTAATTTGCTTCTTTGTCAATAGTTTGGGTCAAAATTGAATAATGGAATTTTTGATGGCGGTTGCAACTACTTTATGCAGCCGCCTTTACAATATTATATTTTTTGTAGTTAAACATATGTAATATTCTTTTTCTGAATTTGTTGAAATTACGATATCCGTAAGCATTTCTTTTTGAAACTTTAATCTTGTTGCTATACAATCCTGATAATCTTTTTGTTATATAGTGTTTGCTGTTTTAAATTCCTTTGACAAATAGTATTTTTTCATGTATTCTTTAGGTGTACAGTGGTGATATTCCTTGAAAGCCTGATTAAAAGAACGCACATTTTTAAACCCCGACATTTCAGAAATTTCGGCATACTTTTTCTTTGGATGCTTTTTCATTAATTCAACGCATTTTTCAAGGCGGAATATGGTGTAGTACTTCCAGAAAGTAACACCTGTTATCCTTTTGAAATAATGACAGAAATAACTCTTGGTGTAGTTAAGGCTTGTTGCCACATCTTCCAGAATTAGGTCATCCGCATAGTGCTTTTCAAGATACGATGTGACCGAATCCAAAAAATCGCTTCTGCTTGCAAGTTTAATTTGCGCACTGTCTTCCAATTGCCTGTATGCCATGTTTCTTATTATGATCAGGAATATTTTTTCTGCAATGATGTTTGCCGACAAAACATAGCCTTTTTGCTTGGCTTTGTTTTCGGCAATCATATCGGATATGCACTCTTTAAACGTTTCATAATTTTCATCTCCGGGTGACAACACGGCATTATTCAGGCGAATATTACCGATGTCGACAATAGGGAACAGTTTCATTACAAAGGTTTTGTTGTTTTCATATGAATAGAGATTATGTATCAGTCTGGGGGTGATAATATAGATTTCGCCCTTTTTCAACACAAAACTTTCGTTTTCAATGGTAATGTTCAGATTGCCGTCAAGAACATAAACTATCTCTGTTTCTTCGTGAAAATGCGGAATATATTTTACATTTGTGTGCTCGATAAGAAACGGATATTTCTTTGTGGCACTGTTTATTATCTCATGAAACATACAATTCACCTCGCATATCTATGATATACCATTTGAATAAAAAAAGCAATATTATTCCAAAACTAAATAATATATGAATAGATTGAGAGCCTGCAGAGGTCTATAATTAAAGTATGGAAAATTATATTCTGGAGGCTTTTATGAACAAATTAGGTATTTTTATGAATTTTTGGGAAAAGAATTGGGATGCTGACCACAAAAATTATATCAGAAAGGCATCCGAATTGGGCTTTGATGTTTTGGAATTTCAGGCGCAACCTCTTTTGGATATGTCCGATGATTATCTGCGCGAACTAAAGAAGATTGCAGATGATTCCGCCATAGAATTGACCTACAGCCTTGGTCTTGACAAGGCGTATGATATTTCTTCTGATGATAAATGTGTCAGGGAAAGAGGCATTGAATATTTAACGGCTATTATGAAAAAGGTAGCATTAATGGATGGGAAACTTATCTCCGGAGTTAGTTACGCCGGATGGGGAGTTCCCGTAATAGCCGATATAAACAAAGCAAGGCTTACCGAAAACAGCATTTCTTCTATGAAGAAACTCACAGAAATCGCAGAAGAACTTGACATACTTTATGCAGTTGAGGCTGTAAACCGTTTCGAGGGTGTTGTTCTAAACACTGCCAAAGAAGCATTGGATTATGTAAATGCGGTAGATAGCAAAAACATCGGAATTTTGCTCGATACTTACCATATGAATATAGAAGAATTTTCCATAGGAAATGCCATACGTACAGCAGGTAAGAAGTTGGTAGGATTTCATGTAGGTGAAAATAATAGAAGTGTGCCTGGCAGAGGGCACCTCGATTGGGATGAGATTTTCTGCGCGTTGCACGATGTAGACTATAAGGGCAGGATTGTAGCAGAACCTTTTGTTGTAACAGGCGGAGAAGTTGGAAGGGACATATACGTATGGAGGAATCTGATTGATAACACCGATGAAGAAAGTCTGGACAAGGAAGCGTTGTTTATGCTTGATTTTGAAAAGAAGATGCTTGCAAAGTGGGGGATGTAATCTATGAACAGAATAAAACTTGCATACTGCCCGACAAGAAGAGATGTTTTCAGCAGAGAAGAAGCAATAAAATTCAACGATATGATACGCTCAGGGTTGGATGAATTCGATATTGACATTGTTGACCTGAAAGGAATAAATGAAGAAAAACTATTGTATCAGGATTGCGACATTCCTGCGGTCATTGACAGGTTTATCGGAGAAAAGGTCGATGCAATATTTTTTCCTCATTGTAACTTCGGTTCCGAAAACAGAGTTGCACAGGTTGCCAAAGCATTGAATGTCCCTGTGCTGATTTGGGGTCCGAGGGATGATTCTCCAGATGAGAGCGGACTTAGAAGCAGAGATTCTCAGTGCGGAATGTTTGCAACGGGCAAGGTTCTCAGAAGACACAGCATACCCTTTACATATCTTACAAATTCGTGGATAGACAGTCAGGAATTCAAAACGGGAATGGACAAGTTTATTCGGGTTGTGAATGTAGTAAAATCTGTAAGAAACCTCAATATTTTGCAGATTTCTACACGCCCTGAACCATTTTGCAGTGTTATATGTAATGAGAATGAACTGATTGAAAAATTCAATGTTCATTTGTATCCCGTAACTTTGAATGATCTGAATGTCAAAATGGAGGAAGTGAAAACTTCCGACACGGAAGAACTTAAGAATACAATAAATTTTATCAAAAATCTGGACTGTACAAATGACAGCGAAAAAATATTAAAAGCAGCATCTTTGAAAGTTGCCATGAAGCAACTGGCAAAAGAATATAATTGCCGTGCCATTGCTATTCAGTGTTGGACATCTCTTCAGGATGTGGCCGGAATTATGCCGTGCCTTGCCAACTCAATACTTACCGACGAGGGGATACCCACGGTTTGTGAGACCGATATACACGGTGCGATTACCGCAGTCATGACACAGGCACTGTCACCGGAAGGAGAATCGGTATTCTTTGCCGATGTAACCGTGCGACATCCCGAAAATGACAATGCGGAACTTCTGTGGCATTGTGGCAATTTCCCGTATTCTCTTGCAAAAGATACGGAAACTGCAACTGTCGGTTGCAGTAAATACCATGATAACAACTACGGAATATGCGAATGGGAATTGAAAGAGGGCGACTTGACCCTTGCAAGATTCGATGGCGACCACGGTAAATATCAACTTTTCATCGGTGAATGCAAGACCACAGATGGTCCGAAAAATGTCGGCAGTTATGTGTGGATAGAAGTGGACAACTGGCCAAAGTGGGAGCATAAGTTGGTGGAGGGTCCTTACATTCACCATGTTTGCGGAATATATGGAAAATACGGAGACATACTCGCAGAAGCCTGCAAATATATAGACGGTCTTGAACCCGATGCAGTTTCTCCCGATTATGATGAATTAAAAAAACGATTATACTAACCGCTTATGCGAAAGGAAACGGATATGAAAGCAAAAATTTATCTAGACAAGCACTTTGAAATTTCTCCTATAGACGAAAGGATTTATTCTTCGTTTATAGAGCATCTGGGAAGGCAGGTGTATGGGGGAATAGTGGATGAGGGTAGTTCAAAGGCAGATGAAAACGGTTTCAGAACCGATGTTATTGACTTTGTAAAAATTATGAACCTCAAAATGGTACGCTATCCCGGCGGGAACTTTGTGTCTGCTCTCAACTGGGAGGACACAATCGGTCCCAAAGAATCGCGACCTGTCGTGTTTGATGTGACCATGAGAGAAATTGAGGACAACAGTTTTGGATTGGATGAGTTTTTAAAGTGGGCGGAAATTGCAGGCGTGGAACCTATGCTTTGTATCAATCTGGGTACAAAAGGCGTGGAGGAAGCGAGAAATATAGTTGAGTATTGCAATTTTGAAAAGGGCACATATTACAGCGATTTGAGAATTAAAAACGGTCACGAAAAGCCCTACAATGTCAAACTCTGGTGTCTGGGAAACGAGATGGACGGCCCTTGGCAGGTGGGTAAGAAAAGTCCGACAGAATACGGCAAGTTGGCAAACGAATGTGCAAAGATAATGAAGTGGGTAGACCCCACAATAGAGGTTGTTGCCTGCGGCAGTTCCTATTATATGATGCCTACATTCGGAGAGTGGGAGGCAGGTGTTCTGGAAGAGTGCTATGAAAATGTGGATTATCTGTCCCTCCATTCATACTTTTCCAACAAAAGCGACTACACCGAGGAGTTTCTCGGCAAGTCACTGCGTATGGAGAAATTCATTGAAAAATCAATCGCAATATGCGATTATGTGGGTGCCAAAAAGCGAAGTGACAAGGTTATGAATATATCCTTTGATGAGTGGAATGTCTGGGATAACCTCCACCATCCTCTATGGACAAAACCCTGTTGTGAAAAGGGAGAAAAGCGAATAGAACAGGACTACACCTTTGAGGATGCTCTTCTTGTAAGTTCTATGATTATGACTCTCATTAACCATTGCGACAGGGTGAAAATCTCCTGTATAAGCGAACTTGTAAACTCCATTGCACCCATAAAGACAGATGGAGATAGTGCATATTGCCAGACAATTTTCTATCCTTTCTTCCTTATGAGTAAATACGCACGGGGCACTGCGCTAAAGAGTGTTGTGGAATGTGATAAGTACAGCACAAAGTCAATATCCGACATCCCGTATATAGACACTGCCTCGGTTTGGGACAAGGATAATAACAGACTGGTTGTTGCAATCCTTAACCGCTCTTTGGAAGAGGATGCCGATGTTGAGATAAAACTGACGGATTTCTGCATTAAGTCTGAAGCAAAGCATATTGTGTTTAACCATGATGATTTAAAAGCAATAAACACGGCACAAGACTCCGAAAATGTAATTTTCAAGGATAATGGTAATGTGGAAATTAGAGAAAATATTTTGAGAGTGAATCTGAAAAAACATTCATTCAATTTGTTTGTAATAAATTGAAAAATGCTGCCGCAAGGCAGCATTTTTTTCTCTGCAGTCATTGACAAGCAGGGCATTTTTTTAGTATAATAATAAAATGGAAAAAGTGTGTCCATTGTATGAAAGGAATGTATAAGCATATGATAACAAGTAAAGAGAGGGCTTTCTTAAGAGGGCTTGCAAATAATATAGAAGCAACTGTCCAGATTGGCAAGGGCGGAATAAACGAAAATATGCAAAAACTTGTCTGTGACATTCTGGAAAGCAAGGAACTTGTTAAAGTTCACGTGCTGGACAATTCTTTTTCCGATGTAAGGGATGTCTGCAATGAACTTTCCGAACTTGTCGGAGCAGAACAGGTTCAGGTTATCGGCAGTAAGTTCGTACTCTACAAAGAATCAAAGGAAAACAAGAAAATAGACCTAAAAAAACTTACTGTAAAAACAGAAACCAAAAAGACAAAAAAAGAGGTAAAACCCCTTTACAAAGCGAAGCAGAAAGTCGCCAAAGAGAGAAAGCGTGTTGCCGAAGAAAAGGAAAAACGCGCCAAGTATTTCAAGAAATCCTATTCACGCAAAGGGTGATTGACTTGCGTATTGCAGTTCTTGGAGGGACATTCGACCCTGTTCATATGGGTCACGTAAAAATGGCAAAAGATGCCATAGAAGAATTTAATCTTGACAAACTAATAGTTGTGCCAAACGGCAATCCGCCTCACAAAATGGATTCAGAGCAGGCAGACTTTAACCATAGGTTCAATATGCTTGAAATTGCATTCAAAGGAATGGACAAGGTTCACATATCTGACTATGAGGCAAGTGAAAATACGCCCAGTTATTCGCTTTATTCTATGCGTCACTTCCGCTCACTGTACGGTGAGGACACTGCATTTATTATCGGTGCAGACTCTCTTTTTACTATACACAAGTGGTATGAGTATGAAAAACTTCTTTCCGAGAATACTTTCATAGTATTCCGCAGGATTGGGAACGGAAACCTTTCGGACACCGTGGAAAAATACAAAAAGTGTTACGGAGCAAAGATTTTGATTTCCGATATGAACTATGTGGATATATCTTCCACCGACATACGAAACGGTATTGCCGAAAACACTTTTTCGGGAGATGTTATCCCTGCAGGGGTGGAGGAGTATATCAGGAAAAACGGGCTTTACGGAGGTAAAAATGGATAAAGAGGAAATAATCCTCCATCTTGAAAAAATTTTAAATCCACAGAGATTCAGTCACACTATAAATGTTGCAAACTGTGCAGTAAGTCTTGCACAAATTCACGGTGAAGATACCGAAAAAGCGTATCTTGCAGGACTTTTGCACGATTGTGCCAAATGTTACAGTGCAGATGAACTTTCGGAGAAAATCAAATCATATGGCATCAAACTGGACGATACCAGCAAAAAATCCCCTCAACTCTGGCACAGTTACGTTGGTGCCTGTGAGGCAAAAAGTATTTACGGTGTTTGCGATGATGACATATTAAACGCCGTGTACTATCATACCATTGGCAGACAAAACATGTCAAAACTTGAGAAAATCATATACCTTGCCGACGCCATAGAGCCTTCGCGTTCATACAGCGGAGTGGAAGAACTCCGAAAATTGTCGAAAATTTCTCTGGATGAGGCGGTATTGGAATACACAAAGAGGTCTATAGAATTTATAAGGTCTAAAGGTGCATTGGTTCACCCCAATGCTTATGCAATTACGGGAGACAAAAATGAACAGTAAAACCAACACAAAAAACAACAAAGAGATAAGCGTAAAATCTTTTATCAAACTGCTTTCTTCACTCATAATAACATTCGGTCTCACTGCCATGTGCTTTTTCACTGCATATGTGTGTACAAGCGGCGGTTCCTTTTTCGGCTACGAATTCAGTCCCACTTCGGAACTTACTCACATAAATGTTATGCTCATGGGTTTGGACAAGGGCGGTACAAGAACAGATGTAATGATACTGGGCCAGTTAAACCTTGTTGACGGTGAAATACACATGCTCCAGATTCCCCGTGACACCTACGTTAAAGATAACGGCAGATACGACAAAAAAATCAACTCTGCCTACGGACTGGAAAAGGAAAAGACTGTTTTCAAAGAAGTTAAGCAAATCACGGGAGTTGCCGCGGACAAATACGTGGTTGTGGACACAGCGGGTTTCAGAGACCTTATAGACACCATCGGCGGTGTGGACTTTGATGTTCCCAGAGATATGGATTACGATGACCCCGTTCAGGATTTGCATATCCATCTGAAAGCAGGCTTTCAGCATCTCGACGGTGACAAGGCAGAACAACTTGTACGTTTTAGGCAGTCAAATGACGGCAGACACTTGTCGGATATTGACCGTATGAAGATGCAAAGTGAATTCATACAAGCAACCATAGACGAACTTTTCAGTTTGAAAAGTGTACTCAAGATAAATGATTTAGTGGAAGATGTATCTGCTATTGTGGATACCAATTTCACGTTAAATGAACTTCTCACCTATGCACCGTATATATTTGCTACCGACAGAGACAAGATAGCCACACATCAACTTGTGTGTACACCCGAATGGATAAACGGAGGTTCCTATGTAATTGTTGATGAAGAGGCAACTTCTGAAATGATAGAAGAATTTTTCACCCCATCCGCCATGTCCGAAACAAAAGGAAAAAAACAAATCGAAGAAACCATCATTGGCACAGGTTCAAGCACGGTGAGCGTGAAAAACCAAAAGATAAGAAAGAGCGTCTTCAATGCGTTTACAAGTGTGGATATCATAAACGCCTCGGGCGGTACGGTGGATACAGACAAAATAAGCAGTGAACTTAAAGAATACAAATTCAATGTAAGGCAGGTTCTGGAAACTGAAGCCGAATTTGAGGAAACGACGGTTGTATCAAAGAAAAAATCTTCCGTAGCGGCGGCACTGTCCAAATTTGCAGGTGCTTCCGACTATGTTTTAAACCCCGACAAGCAGGCGGGAAGCGACATAACAATAATTATAGGAAAGGATTTCAGTAAGTAGTATGAGTATAAATCTTGCTTCCAAAATTGTAAAATATGCCGATGACAAAAAAGCATCGGACATAAAACTTTTGAAAATCAGCGAACTCACAACAATTGCAGACTACTTTGTTATTTGCCATGCAAACTCCAACACACAGATGAATGCAATTTTTGGTGAAATAGAAGAAAAGTTGAGAAAAGAACACGACATCAGACTTCTAAACCCCGAAGCACGAAGCAGTACAGGATGGCTTCTTATGGATTACGGCGATGTTATCGTTCACATCTTCAACCCCGAATCCAGAGAGTTCTACGCTATTGAAAATCTCTGGAGCGATGCGGAAAATATAGATATATCTGAAATGGTAAAATAGAAAGGGATGTATAATATGAATTATGATTTTGGTGCCATAGAAAAAAAGTGGCAGACTAAATGGGAAGAAACCAAAGCGTTCAAAACAGAAATCAGCGGCAAACCCAAGTACTATACTCTGGAAATGTTCCCTTATCCTTCGGGAAATCTCCATATGGGTCACGTGCGTAACTACTCCATAGGCGACGTTGTGGCAAGATTCAAAAAAATGAACGGCTACAATGTGCTCCATCCCATGGGTTGGGACTCTTTCGGTCTTCCTGCCGAAAACGCTGCTATCAAAAACGGTGCAAATCCCAAGGACTGGACAGATTCAAACATCGAAAATATGAGGATTCAGTTAAAAACTCTTGGTATAAGTTACGATTGGGACCGCGAGGTTGCAACCTGCAAGCCCGATTACTACAAGTTTACCCAGAAACTGTTTCTGGAGTTCTTTAATCATGATCTTGCATACAAGAAAAAATCCTATGTAAACTGGTGTCCCTCTTGCCAGACAGTTCTTGCAAACGAGCAGGTTGTAAACGGCAAGTGCGAAAGATGTAAGTCCGAAGTGGGCAAAAAAGACCTTGAACAGTGGTTCTTCAAAATCACAGAATATGCCGACGAACTCCTTAAAGACCTGGACAAATTAAAAGGCTGGCCCGAAAAGGTCAAGACCATGCAGGCAAACTGGATTGGCAAAAGCCGCGGTGCACAAGTTACATTCAAGGTAGACGGTATGGACGAAGAACTTACCGTGTACACCACAAGACCTGACACCATCTACGGTGTTACATACATGGTAATCGCTCCCGAACACCCAATAGTTCCCAAACTTGTGGAAGGTCTTGATACACAGGCTCCCTGCGAAGAATTCATCCGCAAGATGCAGTTCCTCAATGAGATTGAACGTACAAGTTCCGAAACAGAAAAAGAGGGTGTATTTACAGGCCGTTATGTTATAAACCCCATAACCGGTGACAAAGTTCCTCTTTACCTTGCAAACTACGTATTAACCGACTACGGTACAGGCGTGGTTATGGCAGTTCCTGCACACGACCAGAGAGACTTTGAATTTGCAAGAAAGTACAACCTCCCCATAAAGGTTGTTATTACTCCCGATGGAAAGAGTATAGATGCCGACACTATGACAGAATCCTTTGAAGCAGAGGGAATCATGGTAAATTCCGGCGAATTTAACGGCATGGGCAACAGAGATGCTCTTGCAAAAATCATCGACTATATGGACGAAAAGGGCATAGGTGAAAGCAAAGTCAACTTCCGTCTCCGCGACTGGCTCATATCCAGACAGCGTTACTGGGGTGCTCCCATACCCATTATATACTGTGAAGACTGCGGTGCTGTAGGTGTTCCCGAAAAAGACCTCCCCGTTCTTCTTCCCGAAGATGTTGAATTTACAGGTCAGGGAAAATCTCCTCTTACCACAAGCCCCACATTCGTTAATGCTCCCTGTCCCAAGTGTGGCAAAATGGGCGTGAGAGAAACCGACACAATGGATACATTTGTTTGTTCCTCCTGGTATTTCTTAAGATACTGCGACCCCAAGAATGACAAAGAGCCGTTCTCTATGGATGCTCTTAAGTACTGGATGGGTGTAGACCAGTATATAGGCGGTGTGGAACACGCAATACTCCACCTTCTGTATGCAAGATTCTTCACAAAGGCACTTCACAAGATGGGTCTTGTTCCCGTTGACGAGCCTTTCGACAATCTGCTTACACAGGGTATGGTTCTTAAAGACGGCACAAAGATGAGTAAATCTCTGGGCAATGTAGTAAGCCCCGAAGAGATTATAAACAAGTACGGTGCAGATACCGCAAGACTCTTCATCCTCTTTGCGGCTCCTCCCGAAAGAGACCTCGAATGGTCCGACACTGCCGTGGAGGGCTCCTACAGATTTATAAACAGAGTTTTCCGTCTTGTTACGGACAATCTTGACAAAATAACCATCGGTGCTTCCTACGACAAGGATAGCCTCACATCCGAAGACAAGGAACTTCGTTATGTGCTTAACTACACCAAGAAAAAGGGCACAGATGATATAAGCATACGCTTTAACTTCAATACAGCAATAAGCGGTATTATGGAACTTGTAAATGCACTCTACGCATACAAGGGAACAAATACAGCCCTCTTTACTGAAGCGGTTGTGGACACCGTAACAATGCTTGCTCCCTTTATTCCCCATGTTACAGAGGAACTCTGGCTCCTTATGGGCGGTGAGGGAAGTATCCACGAAAGACAGTGGGTTACCTACGATGAAACTGCTCTTGTAAAGGATGAAATCGAACTCGTTGTTCAGGTGAACGGCAAGATTAAGGGTAAGATTAATGTCTCTTCCTCTCTCGATGAAGAAGCAATCAAAGCCGTTGCTGTTGCGGACGAAAAAGTAAAAGAAGCAATAGGCGACAAGCAGGTGCTCAAAGTTATTGTTGTAAAGGGAAGGCTTGTAAATATTGTAGTTAAATAAACAATCAAAAAAACGAACGGATACACTTCGTATAGAAGCAGTATCCGTTCATTTTTTATGTGTTGATATTACATTAAATTTGCACTCTGGAAGCCGATGGCTTTTCCCAGAATGTATGTCTGATTGAGTTCCTCTCCCGAGAAGTACATGGGCTGATATGCAGGGTTTTCCGCTACCAGCATAAGACCGTCTGCGGTCTTGTAAACGCGTTTCAAAGTGGCTTCATCGCCTATCACCACTGCGGCAATTTCGCCGTTGTCTACTGTGCTTTGCTGACGTATGAAAACAATATCACCGTCCGCAATGCGGGCATTTATCATACTGTCTCCTTTGGCGGTCAGGCAGAAGTCTGCGTTTGCATTGTCGCCTGTTGCAAGAACATATTCGTGTTCTTCATTGCAGAATATTGGCGTTCCGCAGGCAATGGAGCCGAGCATACGTACTTTTTTGATGGGTATGGACATTTCTCCGGAGGTTTCCTGTATGGCTTCCACTCCTGTGAGAAGAAAATCAACAGAAACTTCGAGAACTTTGGCAAGAATTTTCAGAGTGTCTGCCTGCGGTGTCTGAAATCCCGTTTCCCATTTACTTATCATAACCCTGTCTGTTTTTAGGTTGTATTCATTTCGAAGTATGTCCATAAGTGCGGACTGTGTGAGGTGCTTTTCCTTGCGCAGAGATTTTATTCTTTCCCCAAGTTCCGTCACAAATCATCATTCCTTTCCATATTGTGTTGTCGAACAAGACACAAATTTCATAAAAATTGCATAATCCTGTCGACATATACATAATAGCATAAATGTTTCTAAAATGCAACCTTTTTTGAAGAAAAAATTGATTTTTTATTAAAAATTTTAAATTTTTTCAAAAAATGTGTTGACATCGACAATTTTTGGGTGTATTATAAATGTGTCGATATCGAAAACATTATTTTTGTTTTACTATTTGTCAGTTAGTTTGAAAGGAGGTCGCATAATCGCAAATGCGGGGCGATTATGCAGAAAGATTATGAAAAGATTTTTAAGAACTTCGGACATTATCACAATATTTAAATTATTTGTACCTGTCATTATGATGTGGATGGCAAGTTATATCGAAACTTTGGTGTAAAAACTTGCGTAAAAATACGTACCCCCAAAACGGGTGTGTATTACATAAATTGCGTTTTCTTTAACAGATTTCTTTCGCATGAAAACAGTAAATGCTGCAGCAAGTGGCTACTTCCCCGGTAGTTAAATACAAAGAAAGGAATTTTCAGATGAAAAGAACATTACACTGTCCTGTGTGTAACAAAGAATTTTACACAGATAAAAACGCCAAAAAGTACTGTTCCGCCAAGTGCCGCAGAAAGGCAAATGCCGAGCGCGCCAAGAAATACAATTTGAGAGAATTTTTGTGCGCGTGGTGTGGTGAAACATTTCTGTCTGTAAGACGGAAAAAATATTGTTGCAAAGAGTGCAGACTCTATGCCAACGGAAAATTGATAAAAAAGAGAAAGGCCCAGCCGAAACCACTTCTGTCGTTAGAACAGGTTGCAGTGCTAAGCAGAGAAGCAGGTCTCAGTTACGGCCAGTATGTACAGAAGTTTCAGTTGAATTAGGGGGAGAAGAATGCCACTATACGCCATATGTCCGTTCTTTTTGTATGAGAAGAAAAATTGTATCGGCTGCGAATTAAAGACTATCAAATTTCCCACATACAGGGACAAAAAGAATTGGATGTATAATCATTGTTGCAGTTGGGATTACGAGGAATGTAAAAATTCCATCATACTAATGAAAAAATATACATAATTTTTAAAAGGGAGGTGAATTTTTTCGCCTCTCTTATATTTTGATTTTGTTTGTAAATACTATGTATTGGTGGTGATTTTATGAATGAAATTTTTGATTTGATAGATGACAGTGCACTTATTGCAGATTGTGAGTATTTGCAGCAAAATCCCGAAACGGGATTCGAACTTCTGAAAACTCTGTCTTATGTGGAAAATGAACTCAAAAAATACTCTATAGAATATGAAAGATGTGGAAAAGCGGGAATATGTGCTTATATAGGCGATAAAAATTTGTCCAAAACACTTCTTTTGCGTGCGGATATGGATGCACTTCCGTCATCTGCGGGTGAAAATATGCACCTTTGCGGTCATCATATGCACACCGCAATGCTTCTTGGTGCCGCAAGGGCAATAAAGTCGCGGGAGAGTATGCTTTCGTGCCGTGTCAAACTTATGTTTCAGCCTGCGGAGGAAATTCTCGCGGGTGCAAAGGATATGATTGATGCCGGAATACTGGAAAACCCAAATGTTGATTGGGCGTTTATGCTTCATTGCGCTGCTTCCACAGATTTTGACAGCGGAACAGTCATCTTTGCTTCCTCGGGGGACATTGCACCCTCTGCGGATTATTTTGACATAGTGGTAAAAGGCAAGTCATCACATGGTTCGGAGCCATCCAAAGGATTTGACCCCATATCCGCCGGAGCACATGTAATATGCGCTCTCCAGAATATAAATGCCAGGGAACTTTCTTTAAAAGAAGATGCAGTAATCACTCTCGGGAAAGTAGTGGGAGGAAGTGCACCCAATGCAATAGCGGATGAACTCAAAATTCAGGGTACCATGAGGACATACAGCGAAGAAACAACAAGGTTTGTAAAGAAAAGGATTGAAGATATTTCCAAAGGTGTGGCATCTGCACTTCGTACAAGTGCAGACGTTTGTTATACGCACGGTTGTCCGCCCTTTAAAAACGACGGCGTACTTTTAGAAAAAGTGTCTTTACTTGCAAAAGACGTGTTGGGCAAAAAACGGGTAATAATGCTCCCTGACGGCGAAAGGGGTGGAGGCAGTGAAGATTTTGCCTATGTCAGCCGTCTTGTGCCCACAGTAATGGGTGTTATATGTGCAGGCAGAAAAGACGAGGGCTATAACTATCCTCTCCATAACGTCAATGTCAGGTTCGACAAAAAAGCACTCCCTTACGGAAGTGCTCTTATGACATATCTTGCTTTTAATTTAAATTAAGGAAATATTTTTATTAGTTGCAGTATGGACATTTTTTGTAGTTGGAGTTGTTTATTACTTGCTCTTTATTGTATATCCAATAAGAGCATCCTCTCCATCTGGTGCAATCATATGTATGATATGTCTTGTACAGAGAGCCTGTATCAGCAATTACTATTTTAGAACCGCTGTCAAACCATTCCGCTTTTGTCTCTAACTTGCTGTTTTCAGTTTCCAGTTGTTCGACTTCATCTTCCAAATTGGATTTTTCTGTTTGCAACTTTTGTATTTCTTCTTTTAAGTCGTCTATTTCTTCGTTTCTTGCTACCAAATCGCTCTGTAAAACATCTGCACGAGTGCGCCACCAGTAATACTCACCGGAGTAGTAGTTCTCGTCTGAATATTTCTCAACAAGCCATATCGCTGAAACTGTAATTACAATGAGAATAAGGACAATGAGCAAAATCACCCATACTTTAAAACCCTTTATCTTGACATTCAGCACATCCATAGCGGAGCGTTGGGCTTTTGAAATTCCTGAAAGAGTTACCTTGTCGGTCTTTTTTGATATCTTATCGCGCTTTTTTTCCAGTTTTTTAAGTTTTGCGGGGTTAGTCTCTGTGGAAATTTCGGCAAGGATTTTATCATATTTAACTCCCAATTTGGAAATTTTCTTTTCGACTTGCCTTTGTATTCTTCCGCGCTTTTTGGCTGTTTTCTCACTTTTTTTTGCGCGTTTTGCCGCGATTTTTTCGGCTTTCTTTTTCTGCTTTTCGGGTATGTACAACTCCTCGCTCATTATCGGACTTTCTTCTGTTACGGTCTCCGGAGGGGTTAAACCCATATTAACGTCCAAATCTCCTGCTCTTTTCATATAATTTTTCTCCTTTGTGTAGATTTTGCTTCGCAAAATTCGATATAAACTCGCTATGCTCGTTTTCGATGTGATATAAATCTCGTAAGAGATTTATATCGATGAGTGCTAGTTGCGACATAGTCGCACGACGCACTCTACATGCCCCGTATTAGGAAACATATCCACACCGCACACTTTTTTGATGTGGTATCCGTACTCTTTGAGCATTTTGACATCTCTTGCAAGGGTTGCACTGTTGCAAGACACATACACAAGTTTCTTGGGAGATATTTCTCCAATAAGTTTTATCATATCTTCACTGCAACCCTTACGCGGTGGATCTACCACAACTATATCGGCGTTTTCGCCCTTTTTCAAAAGATCTTTTGTAACTTCGGCACAATCACCTGCATAAAAAGAAGCATTTTCTATACCGTTTAGTTTTGCATTTTCCCTTGCGTTTTCGATTGCCTTGTCCACAATCTCCACACCTATAACTCTGTGGGATTTTTGTGCAAGAAAGAGAGATATACTTCCTGCTCCGCAGTAGAGGTCAAACACGGTTTCGTTTTCTTCGGGTGAAGCATATTCCAAAGCCTTGGCGTACAGTTTTTCGGTTTGCTCCCCGTTTACTTGAAAGAAACTTTCCGACGAAATGGAAAAAGCAAGGTTTCCGATGTGCGAAAGAATTCTGTTCTCACCCCAAAGTATGCGGTTTTCACTGCCAAGAATAAGATTTGTTTTTTGGGTGTTTATATTCTGTATAAGACCTTTGAGATTTGCAACTTTTTTGATATCTTCCGCAAGGATTTCTGTGTCGGGCAATGCTTTTGAAGAATTGGTAACTATTACGACCAGAACATCACCTGTTTTGTTACCCGTGCGTACATACAGATGGCGCAAAATACCTTTGTGGCTTTTTTCATCGTATACGCTAAGGGAGTGTCTGTTGGCATAGTTTAGAAAAACATTTGCAATTTTATTTATAACATCATTTTGTATTACGCAGTGTGTTATTGGGATTATTTCGTGACTTCCTTTTGAAAAGAAACCAAATACAGTGTCTTTTCCGCGCTTGCCCAGGGGCAGTTGCGATTTGTTTCGGTAGTAGAGGGTAGAGGTAGCACCAATAACACCCTCGAAGTCATATTCTCCCGGATGTACAGAACCTATTTTCTGCATATTGGACACTATGGTATTTGCCTTTATTTCCAGTTGATGAGCGTAGTCTATGTGCATATAGTCACAGCCTCCGCACTTTTCAAAAACAGGGCATACAGGCTTCTCGCGATGGGGAGATGGCTCGACAATCCTGTTAATCCTACCAAAACCATATGTTTTATTGGTTTTGGTTACGGTAACTTCCAGAACATCCTCTGTAACTCCGCCTTTTACAAAGAGCGGATATCCCTCATATTTACATACACCGTCACCTGAAGATGTTACATCTTCAACGGTAAGGTTTAATATTTGGTTTTTTGTAACCATAGCAACACTTCCGAAAATAAATATATATCTTAGTATATGGTAAATTGTCTTTTTTTTCAAGAGGATTTGATAAATTTATTATTTCTGTCATATACATTTGTAAGAGGTGGTAATTGTGGAAACTCTGATTTTAAAACCGTTTGATTCGGACATGGAGGGAGTAATTGAATTCTCAATGTCAGGCGACAGCCTGAAAGTCAGATATTGCATAAAATATAATCAACCTGAAAGTATTGTGAAACTGTTTCTGGCAAGTGCCTTAAAACCCAATAATGTTCCTGTTGTTGCACACACTCTTGAGTTTCGCTCCGGCAGCGCCACGGGAGAAAAAACAATATCCTCCTACGATGCGGCTTATAACGGTTACCGACTGGGGGATATAGATACTTTCCTTGTGGCAAAGGCGGATGAGGGCAATCTTACTCTTCTGTCCTCGGCATTTTCAGGTTTGTATTGGGATGCGGAATCTGCCCTTTCCCGTTTACAGCCCCAAAAGGTGGACAGAAGTCTCTTTAATGCTCAAAGAATTTTGCAAGGCCGTGTAAGAGAAAATTGCCCTGACGGATATGCCCAAGTCATAAGCCAACTGCATAAAGTCACAGAGAACCTGCCTGTCTGTAAGGTTGGACCGTTATCACACCTGAAATGGTACACCATGGAAAGATATGATATCCCCATATCTGCAGGGGCATACGAGCATATTCTGACACCGGATGCAAAAAAAGTAATAGCAGAAAGCGGTCAACCCCTGCTCTTTGGTGTGGGGGACAGCGGTTTCACAGCCCTTGCCGCAAAAAACATTTCGAAAAATCCTTTTGACAATGCCTCCGATTGCACTGTTGTTATAGACGGTTACTTTGTGGTCGGAGTACAGTTCAAAGAAAACGGACAGTATTTTGCAAGACCTCTATAAAAAAGGGGATGTAAAATAAAGCGCAGACCGTTTAAAGGCTCCATTACTGAACTTCTATAAAGTGAAAATGGCAAAAAACACACAAAATATGTAGAAATCTGCAAAAATTGCAGATTTCTCATGTTTTTCAGCCTATAAACTCTAAGCGAACTTCACCTCTCGCGGT
>JAZNJU010000067.1:0-11200 GCA_045578205.1 Clostridia bacterium
TGGTGCAGCCTATGTCTCCGCCGACAGCCAGCATAGCGAACATTGCCGTGGATTTTTCCGGCAGTGTCCCGACGGCAAGAGAAAGCGTACCGGGCCACATAACAGCAAATCCGCAAAGAGCACAACAGATAAGAGCAACTACCGAAGATTTCATAAGTGAAGCACCCAGGAATGCAAGAGTAACTATACCTGCACACCCGATAAGATATTTTGACAAATTTAATTTTTCGGCATTTTTTGAGTAGAATATTCTGCCAAAAGCCATACACAGCGCAAACATACTTGCTCCGCAAAGGTCACCTACAGTTTTGGAAACCCGTAGGCCTTCTTCTGCAAAATATGACACCCACTGTGCCATTGCCAGTTCTGCGGCACCCGAACATAACATAATGATAAAAAACAGCCCGAAACCTTTTTGCTTAAAGAGAGAAACAAGAGAAACCCTTTCACGGGAACTACTCTCAAGAGTACAGATTGGAACCACAGTAAAAAGAAGCAAAGCAGTAACAGGAAGAACTGCCCAAAAAAGCACGAGATATCTCCAGTTTTCCACACCGAATATTACGAAAAATGCAGTGGACACAAGAACACAGGCAAGATGTCCCCAGCAATAAAACGAATGTAGTAAACTCATAGCGGCTTCCTTGTTATCATTTGGCAAGGCTTCGGTTATAGGACTTACAATAACCTCCAGAAGACCGCTCGCCACTGCATAAATGCACACCGAAGACACAAGTCCCGTGTAGGGATTAATCAGAAATGGCAATGTTGCCAATGCACAAAATCCAAGTGCAGACATTGCCAATGCGGTGATTATGGTAGTTCTGTATCCCCAACTGTCGGCATATTTTGCGCCAAAGAAATCCACCACCATCTGTACACCGAAATTCAGAGACACCAGAAAACCAAGTTGGGCAACGGTTATGCCGAGACTTTTCTGAAGTGTGAAGAACAGCAGCGGAAGCATATTGTTTATAACTGCACTTGTCATATATGCAAGAAAGCAAGATTTCATTGTGTGATTATAGGTAAATTTCATAGTCTCTCCAATACATTGAAAAAGCCCGAAATCTCGGGCTTTCAATTACTACTTATTGTTGTTATAATCGGCAAATCTGGCAGCCACATAAAGGAAGTCTGCAAGACGGTTTATGTACTTTTGTGCCATGGTATCAAGATGATATGTTCTGCTTGTACGGCAGAACTGTCTTTCCGCTCTGCGTGCTACTGCTCTTGCAACGTCAATTCTTGCAGAAAGTTCGCAACCGCCATAGAGAACAAACTCCTTTTGTCGTGGAAAAGAACTTTCCATACAATCGATTTTTTCCTCAAGGGCAGTAACCTCTGCGGCAGTCATGGCATACTGACTTGATGCGTTTGAAGCAACGCCTGCCATAAGTTTGATAAGTTCACCCTGAATTTTATCGATGAATTCCTTTAGCGCTTTGTTTGCAACTACCTTAACCATTCCGAGTTGTGCGCTGAGTTCGTCTATGGTTCCGAGAAGTTCTATTCTTTCGTCAGATTTGGATACTCTTGAATTATTGAGAAGCGAAGTGTATCCCCCATCTCCTGTCATAGTGTAAATTTTCATAACAATTCCTCTTTTTTGAATTTATTTTAAAGGCATTTTCTTGATAATGCGGGCACTGTTTGAGCCAAGTTTTCTGCATTCGGCAAGAGTAGGAATTTCATAGCATTCCACGTTTTTGCCCTTTGCTATTCCTTTCATCTGAAGCGCCACGGAATTTTTACAAATCCCCACACCGGAGCCGAGCATAGAATCTGTTGCGGCAACATGTGCAAGAGTGTCCAAGTCGGCATAGTCCTTTTGAAAAACTTCGTAATACACACCCTCCTCCTCAATGCCTGCACAAAGTTGCGCGAGGCAATCGGCGTCGGGGTTATGTGCATATATAAATATGGACGGTCTTTTTACAATCATAGTTCTTCTCCTGCATACGACAGCACCAAACCGGTAGCAACCGCATTTCTCGGGCCTTCGCATCCGCGGATATTTCCTCTTCCGCATACTATGCGATAAGAAGCAAATTCTTCCATGAGCATTTCGGGAATTTCAAAATCCTCTGCAGAACCACCAACCAAAACCACGTTGGAAATGTTCTTGAGGTTGTGTTCGGGTGCCACACTCTGCAAAGCACGGAACGCATTGGTGACAAAGACTTTTCTTTTGGCTTCTCTGCGCACGCTTGCAATTTTTTCCATAGGGATATCCTTTTCCATACGGATAAGACCATCATCGGAAAGAAGAACTACTCTGCCGTAGAATCTTGGGTCGATGGAATCGGAAACAAAAGTCATCTGTCCGTTTTCCATTCGCATATGAAACAGACTTTCCACCTTGGCAAGAGGATATCTCTTTATCATTTCTGCCATATGTCGGTCTTCAAGACCGAGTTCTGTCTGAATGAGCATAGATACCAGTTCTCCGGCACCTGCTCTGTGTGTCATTGTTATATTACCGTTTTCGTCTATCACAGCGGCATCGGTAGAACCGCCGCCCATATCCAGTATAGCAAGAGGAAGTTTAGTTCCCGGTGTTGTAATTGCACCAAGACTTGCCATTACGGCTTCCACACCTGCTACAACAACATCGGTGTGCAAATCTTCCTTTAGTTTCTCTGCAATTTTCTGCATAGGAAGTTGCTGTGTCTTGACCATAGCAGCAATTCCAACAGCCTTTTCAAGACAGGTCTCACCTGCCAGAGCACCCGAAATGGTTACAGGTGCAAGTGTATCCACAGCAAGAATATCCGTAATGCGGATTGTGTTCTGACTTCCTCCGCTCAAGTCGTTCATGCCGTCTTTTATGCGGGAAAGCATATTACCTACGTTTGTGTTGGGCTGTCCCGATATATCTTGTATATCACCGGCATCGGCAACCGCTTTCATTATCTTTTCGGCACCCTCATCAAGGTTAATTGCATATTCTTTGTCTGCTTTTAAATATATTTCACCTGCAGGAAGTACATTTTCCCTGACATTTCCTGACGGAGTTTTTATAACCACCGCACTGCGCTTTCCGATAAGGCTTTTTGCAATGGGAGTGACGCTTTTTGTCTGGTCAGCATCAAGATTAAGAAGTGTAGCAATGCCGTATGGATTGGAAAGCATGCGGATTGACTGTCCCTCCAGAGCAACTTCGATTGCCGCAGGTACTCCGTCGGGAACTTTTTCTATGTATTTTACTTCATCAATTATGGGTATTTTTTTGTTAAGACGGTTGTAAACCAGTACCGCCTCGTCCGCCTGCAGTATGATACCTGCAATGTCAAGAATGTCGCTCAAACGGTTTACCGCCATTGCAACATCATCGTATGAATAATTTGCGGAAACCACAAGAATATACGGAGTGTTTTCTCTGGCATTTGCAAGATTGGAAATGCTGATGAGTTCACCTACAGCCTGCCCTGCTCCTGCCGGAGTTGATGGGTTGTGACCTATCATGGAAGAATCGGTAATAACGGTTTCGGTGAGAGTTTCCATGGCGGTGTCGCCAATAACCGGTGCGGCTTCGTTCAAACGTATGAGAGAAAGGTCGGAAATATCCTTCCCTATCTTTGCCAAAGCATCTTTGAGAGCGGCTTTTATTCCATGAACATTAACAACAGTACCCTTGGTTCCTGTTGTTGGGCATGAAGAACTCGCCGGAAAATTCAATCTGCCATTGGCATCAAGTTCGCCGACGCATACTTCTGTTGTTGAATTGCCAATATCCACACCAGCAATTAATCTCAAAGCAATACTCCTCTTTTCTCATAAACCTGTACGGCTTCCAAAACCAGTTTCGCACAATTGTACGCACTGTATTTATCTGCAAGTTCCTGTGCCATTGCCACAAGTTCGGCTTTGGTGGAACGGTTGGGTCTCAATTTGTCATACATCTTTAGTATTACATCATCGGGAACGTCCACAAGTTCTGCGGCACGTTCAAAGTTAAGTTCCATGGGGTCGTTTCCTGCATCTTTGGCAATTTGACCCTGTGCTCTTAAAGTTTCCTTGGAAATCTTTATGTCATCGGAACTTATGTGATTTTTCATTACTTCGCTAAGGGTAATATCTTCAAGGCGTTTGCCGGTTTTGGAAGATATTTTGTCCTTTTCGTATTCACCTAAGGGGTAACGCATTATCTTCCCTCCCATTCTATAATTCCCAGTGCAGGGTCAAGTTGTTCGGTTTCCGCAATGTGCATAATAGCGGCTTTGACCTGGTACTTGGGTCTTGTCATAGGGTCGTTTGTACACGGAATCGGCACAACCTGTTCGCCCTTAACATACTTTGCGGCATTCTGACCTATCTTTCGGTAGGTATCCAGATCCATAAGAGGAGCCTGAGGGAATAACTCCAGATTGGAAAGCGGATATAAATCCTTTTGATGTATAACTGTGGTACCCTTGGACTGTATGCCGACACCTATTCCCGAGCCGGAAATCTTGGCGGCTTCCAGTGCCATGAAGCACACATCGGAAGTGTCGAGTATTTTTACCACTCTTGGCACCATGCCCTCTTCTTCTATGCCTGCTTTTACATTTTTTATAACATCTTCAAGAGGAATACCGTTTATTGTCTTTTTAATCTCTCTCTGGAAAGCAGCGCCAACTCCTATTACAACTTCCTTGGGATCTGTGCCCTGCTTTGCCTTGGGATAATCCGCATAGGAGGTCTTCTTTTCATTTATGCGGTCCTTACCTGCAAGAGAATTTACACTAGTTGCGTTCGATGGTGCAGTGCCGTCCAACTGACGGACAACTTCTTCTGTGATTTGTCTTATTAATTCTTCGCTAAACTGCATAGTGACCTCACCTCCTATATATCCTTGGGGTCAATTATGTGGGGAATGTTTTTAATTTCTTCCCACCGTTCACCCTCTACACGGTATCCTGTGCCCGGTCCCATGTAATCATTGGGAGTATTTACACCGGACAGCACGTTGAAATTCTTATCCAATATAGCGGCTGTCTGCATATAGTCGCCGACAACTCTTTGTTTTAACATGTTAAGTACACTTTCGGCAACATCTTCATAGCCGGTTTCGGCAAGTGCCTTAACTATGTCTACACCTGTGATGTGACGTTTCAAAACATCCTCGGCAGACATAAGGTCTGCGGTAACATCACGCGGGAGTGTGTCGCGGCTGCCGTGTGCATATGTAACGGCTTCTACCTGCTCGTCGGAAATGGGGGTTAATCCAAGTTGTCTGAACACAGCCTGTACAGCCTTACCTGCTTTGTTTCTTACGAATATAACCTGCTCTTCAGTAACGGGGCGGAGGCCACCGTCTACCTGCATATCTCTCTGGAGAACATTGTAATCATCAAAATCTTCTGCATCGAAGTTTGAGCCTGCAAACATATTGTCGTAGTTGGCTTCTGCGGCATAGCCGGAGAAAATAAAATCTGTACCTGGGAGGAACTGAAGCATTGTTCTCGCAGTTCTTCTCATGTCGGAATTGGAGAAACTCTGGTCATTGGAAGATGCACACTCAAGACCGAGAAGCGCAGCAACCAAGTTTTCGCTCATTACCTCACGGATACCTCCGGGTACCGAACCGGGAATACCTATACAACTTACGGAACCGTTCTGAATACCCTGGCTTCCTGCACCTTTGGTTACATAGAGACAACGGCATTCAAGATAGAGCATTGATTTCTTTTCGCTGTAACCCATAAGAACTTCACTTCCTGCACCCGAGGTGAAACGAACTTTAAGACCTCTGGAAGCATAGGCGGAATTCAAGAATGCTTTGGAATACGGTGTATCGTCACCGTCCACGAATACTTTTTCTGTTCCGTACACAGAGAGGGTTTCTGCATATGTAGTAAGACCGCGTATGCCAAGTTCAAGTTCTGTTGCTTCTTCTGCAGAGCACTGTGTAAGCACACCGGGACGGCCAACCTGAGAACCTATGAGAAGTGCTATGGCACTTAAGGGTGCATATCTTGCAACACCCATGGTTGTTTCCTCTTCGGCAAATCCGCGGAGAGCACCCTCTGCAGCATCTGCAGCAAGTTGAACGGGGTCATCTTTGAGGTTTGTAATGTGCGCCTGGTTTCCTGGCATCTTACGGGCACGGATTTTCTGCATACCCATCATAAGTTCAACCACGTTTAAGTGGTTCATAACCTCTGTCATCTTGGCAGGTGTTATGCCGGAAATGAGGTCCACAATTTCCTTTCTGGAAACATTGATATCTACAATCATTCTGGCAATGTCAAGAGATGATACAGCCATTGATTTTTCTGCGCGTTCGATATTTATAGCGTAATCGGCTATAAACTGGTCTATAAAGTCGAAGTCTTCCCTTCTCTTTCCGTCCAGTTCAACGATTGCACCGTTTTCCACCTTGACAGAGGGTTTGGGGTCGTATGGACTTTTCATAGCGGCAAAGCCCATCTCCGGCCATTCGTGTATGTATCCGTCAAGATTTACAGGTCTTTTATCGAGTGTTTCAATACGTTTTGATCTTTTCATATGATTGCTCCTCGTATTCATACAAGGGATACTCCCCCGTATGATTCATTACTATGAATAATAATATCACAAAGATAGATAAATATCAACCTTTTTTTGAAATTTTTTATTGTTTTTTATTTGTTTTTTCTTGTTTTTCTGTGATTTTTGCGTTTTCCAACTACATAAATAACAAAAACAGACAGCCATTTGGCTGTCTGCAAATAAAATTTATTTTCTGCTTAAAACCTTTTTCTGCCAGGATTTCTCATAGCAGTTGGGACATTTCATATATCTTGTTCTGCCCATATGAGGTGCCATGATAACTGCTTTGTATTCAGGAACGTATCTGTGTTTGCAATGTTTACACTCGTAATACCCTGCTGTCTGTTCTATTTTTACAGCAAAGAAAATTCCGATGATTGACGGAATAAGTCCCAAAAGAGTAATAATCATACTCTGCCACTCTTCCATTGGCACCAATGAGCATATTATAACAGGCATAAGCAATATGATGCAGGAAAGAATGCCGATAACTCCCTCACATTTAAGAAGATTTCTGTCGCTTTCTTCTTTTTGTTTTGCCATATCATTGAGTTTGTTTTCAAGTTCTTTGTTGTAATTATCCATTTTAATTACCTCCTACCTATTGTCTTTACAGACCTCCAAAATTTTGTCTGCAGCGCATTTTGCACCTGCACACCTTTTAAAACCAACAGCGATTTTTTCAGCATTTGCCCTATAGGTGCTGTCACTTAGTATTTTTTCAACATCTGCCAAGACAGAATTTTCATCCGATTTAATGCCTGCTCCAAGTTCAAAAACTCTTTCTGCAACACCTTTTTGCTCCGAAGTCTGAGGAAGCATAACAAGCGGAACGCCGAAATACAGGCTTTCGCTGACACTGTTCATTCCCGCGTGTGATACAAACACATCTGCTTTTTCAAGAACTGCAATCTGATCGACAAATGGTTGAACAGATATATTGCCGGGTATGGTTCCAAAGCCGTCAACGGAAACCAGATTCCCCACAGACATAACAACCTCATAATCCGTACTTTCAAAGTCAGACAGGCACTTTTTATAAAAAGGCATCATATCGTTATTTACTGTTCCCATAGAGATATAAATCAGTTTGTCTTTTCTTTTCTCAACTTTTTCGTTTGCAGGGCGAATTGAAGGTCCGACAAATGCGTACTTTTCCGAAAAAGTTTCTGAACAAGGTTGAAACTGGGGAGAGGTATACACGATAGTATGTGTGTTATCATCAGTACCAATGATATCGAGAATATTTTTGACAGGATATCCCCTACTGTGCAAACGTTTAATTTGTTTAGTGGTTTTGGGTATGGATAAAATCATCCTAAGCAAATCTCCAATGCCTTGTTTCATAATCTTTGCCGAATACTGGTTAAATGCAAAAGTTGTTGTTGATGAAACAAAGGGTATACCAAGTTTTAGCGCAACCGCTTTTCCCCACAGTGCCATGGAATCGGCTACTATACAATCGGGGTCGAGTTCTGCTATTTCTCTGCAGACCTTATCGTCAAGAGCCAATGTGGTGTCTACCAATATCTTTACAGAGAATGCTAAATCTTTTCCTACACGAGTAGAGTCTTTGGCACTTAAGTTTTTCTCCGTATCATAATCATCGCAGGATATAAATGTTGCTCCTGCTGACTCAATTTTTTCACGCATAATGTTGTATGAATAGTACCACACCTGATGTCCGCGGGAAACTAATTCTCTTACAACACCCAAGGTTGGATTAGTATGTCCGTGTGCAGGAATACAAAAGAAAACAATTTTGCTCATATACAGCACCACATTTCATTCTTCTATTTTGCTGAAAATATTCCTGACAAAATCTTGTTGTTTTGTCTTTGGGAGAATTGCAATTCCCCTTTCATTATCACCGAGAATCAGAATTTCATCCCCCGGATGCAGGTCAAACATCTCTCTTGCCTCTTTGGGAATAACAAACTGTCCCTTTTCTCCGATTTTAACCATCCACGCATATTTACCTTTGTGCACATTCATAGTTATCTCTCCCTGTATGATTGGTATAATTAGTATGATTAATAATACCATATTGTGATATAAATGTCAATGGTACTAAATGGATTTTAAAAAAATACAGACAGCCGTAATGACTGTCTGTAAAGATATGGTATTATTCCCACTCGCTCATTGTTTTGTAACCTCAACTGAATTAGATAATAAATCGTGTTTCTTAGTGGTTATATTCTATATATTACCAATAACTTAATCTAATGCAGTTTTTAAAATATCCACTAATATCTTATAATCATCAACCGACAATATTGATGCTTCTAAGAGTTCTTCTTTATCTACATTTCCCCAATTAAGGTCATAACCCATTCGCTTTGCCATAAGGCGGATAAATTCACGGATAGAACGTCCATTGCCTTCTCTGAATGGATGGATGATATTGAGTTCTGCCATTACATATGCTAAATTGTCAAAAACCTTTTCTTCGTCAGTTTCTCTAAGCATATTTTTCTCTTTTATTTTGGCAAACACTTTATCAAGTTCTCTGTCGATCAAGTTCGATGGATAAAACATCGTATCCGCTTTACTTATTTGTTCTCGTCTGATTTTTCCGGCAAAAGGGTAAATATCCTCAAAAATGAACTTGTGTATATTCATAAGATGTGCTTTTGAAAAATTACCCCTAATCGGATTTTTCAAAAGTTCCATTTGCTTAATCAATGTTATTTCTTCTTCAGCAGTTTTGAGCAGTTTATTATCTCTTATATTTAATTTGTTTTTCAACACATTACTATCGGGATAGCAATATATTGATTGGGCAGTTGTATAAACATCATATTTTGAAAACATAGTTACAGCCTCTGCATATATTTAAGTTTCAACTCTTCAATTACATCTGTATAGTTCACTTGACCGCTATCAATTCTTTTGAGGTTTTTAATACTTTCCTCGCTAATAGTCATACTTTCAACAGCAAAAGTTCCTTTCAGACTTTTTAAATTACTTTCAAAATCTTTAGATGCCATATCTGTTTTATTTCTCCAATTAGTATATTTACCTGATTTAATTCTTGCATCCTTGGGTTTCTCTGCATCTTTCGGCAAAAGCCATACACCTGCAATTTTCTTTGCGCCGACAATTCTGCCCTCATTGCACAAAACAGTAATTCTTCTTACAGAAATTCCCCACAGTAAACTTGCTTCTTTTATTGTTAGTATATCCATTTTAACACCTCATTTATCTATATTATATACCAACTATAGAATAATGTCAATATTATCGTTCTTGTGGTTGGTTTGAATACAATATAATCATGTACGGTGATAATACCGACAACATAAAAAATGCAGACAGTTAAAATAACTGTCTGCAAAATGAACAAATATAAATTAAATTTGGATTATTCCCACTCTAACATCACTTTTGTTTTGACCGTTAATATGGGTCTAAATAGTGCGTTTTCGTGCTGTTTCAGCACGAAAATACTACCCATTCCACTCATTCAACAGGAAAAGTGTTGTCAAAAAGTGTTGTCAGTTTTTACACATTTCTTATTATATTCTTCTATCTCAAGTTCTTCTTGTTTATACAAATCATCCCAAACTTTCTCCAACATTGAATCTGAAACTCCGTGTTCGTCAAGAAATGCTTTGTGCCGTAAATTCCAATACTTTAATCGAATTGAACGAAGTTCAAAATCTTTGATTTGTTCTATTTCCTTTAAATTCATATTTTTCCTCTTTACAGTTAAAGTGTTGTCTAAAATTTATTTATTGCCTTTTGCTCTATTATGTGTTTTACAGAGCATTTGACAGTTATCTATATCGGTTGAACCGCCTTTGCTCCAAGCGGTAACGTGGTCTGCCTCCATTTCTGTAATCTTCCAGATACGGTTTTTATTGTTGTCAGCACCCATAGCACAAAGAGGACAGTTTGATACATTACTGCTCTTTGCTTCTTCGGTCTGGCGTGTATAAACTGTCTTTTTGGTAGGCTCGTCAAATACTCGAATGTTAAGGAGTTTGCTGTCGGTACAGCCACCGAGTATATACTCATATACACCCTTTTTATCCTTAACATAGAAGTCAGAATACAGTTCTTTCAGTTTAGCCGACACTTCATCGGGAGCATAAGCGTTTGTGTGGTACTGCTCGTAGAACTCACCCCAAGGCAGACCTCTCATTTCACTTTCAACATCGGTAAAGACACTTGATACCCAATCAATAACGCTAGTGAAATATGCTTTCAACTCGTTAATGTTATCATCGTATCTGTGCTTACTCATATAATCGTCAATGTTGCCCTTGCTTACCCATTCAAGAGCAGTACGCAAATAGTCCTGTCTTATAACACTACCAGATATGTACGCACTCCATTTCTGGATATTGGCGTTCTGGCTATTTGAGAACT
The DNA here is from genome assembly GCA_045578205.1 of Clostridia bacterium. GTDB lineage: Bacteria > Bacillota > Clostridia > UMGS1810 > UMGS1810 > RGIG8748. Next base: position 10,894 of record JAZNJU010000067.1, read on the forward strand.
CCTCTTTTGCTTTGGTTACAAAGGGTCCCGAATGGATAGCGTTTGAAAGTTCCTGCTCGTTAAGGGGTATTCCTGCAATATTTATAGTCTTGAACCATTCCTTGATTTCACTCTCTGTACCCTCACAGATATAAATAGTCAAGGTAGTCTGCATTATCTTGTCCTGCATATCCTTTGCAAGTCCAGAGAAGTATCTCGGTATGCCGTTCTGGTCGTTAATGGCAAACTTACCTGTTACATATCGTCCAAAACTGGTGATACGCTGTTGTCCGTCCAGAACCTCATATTTATCTTCTGCAACCTTTGT
>JAZNJU010000068.1:0-4709 GCA_045578205.1 Clostridia bacterium
TAAGACTGAAAACAGTGTAACAACTGGGCGGTTATGCTATCATCTCCCTTAAAGGGGGTGGTTGCTATGGATAATGGATACATAATTTCATTTATGATTATTCTATTGCTTTTAGTAATTTCCATAAAAAAATAACGCCCACCGTCAAATGAAGCGTTATTTTTATAAATACATTCTTTTGGCATAACCGTTTGAGGTCTTGCCTTTTTCTATAATCATTATAATAAAATAAACTATGGTTTGTCAACTACTTTTGGAAAACTTTATAAAAATATATTTGAAACGTTAATTCCCAAAGTAAGTTCCATTGTGGAACTTACTTTGGGAATTAACGACAGAAAATAAAGTTATCGGTAAAAGTGAATATACTTGTTATTTTCATAAAAAAGTGATAAAATAAGAACACAATGGGTTATTATATAAAAAATGAGAAAGGAGGAATATCGGTGCAGGATTTCAAGGTAGTATCTCCCTACGAACCAAAGGGCGACCAGATTAAGGCAATAGAGGAACTTTCGGACGGAATAAACAAGGGATTTCGGGGTCAGACGCTTCTTGGTGTTACAGGTTCGGGAAAAACGTACACAATAGCCAAAACCATTGAAAAGGTCAACAAACCCACGCTTGTTCTGGCGCACAACAAGGTTCTTGCGGCGCAACTGTGCAGTGAATTCAAAGAGTTTTTTCCAAATAATGCCGTGGAATATTTTGTGTCCTATTACGACTATTATCAGCCCGAGGCATACATTCCCAGCACCGACACTTTCATAGAAAAAGATTCCTCCATGAATGAAGAAATAGACCGTCTGCGCCACAGTGCAACCGCCGCACTTTTTGAACGCAGAGATGTAATAATAGTTGCCAGCGTTTCCTGTATATACGGTCTGGGTGACCCCGATGACTACAAAAACCTCATGCTAAGCCTCAGGGTCGGCACAGAGTACGACAGAGATTTACTCCTTCGCCGTCTTGTGGATATGCAGTACAGACGAAACGACATTACTCTGGAACGCGGATGTTTCCGTGTTCGGGGCGACGTTCTGGAAGTTCTCCCCATAGGGCAGGGCGAAAAGGCTGTCAGGATAGAATTTTTCGGGGACGAAATAGACAGAATATGCGAAATTGACATTGTAACGGGAGAAGTTACCGCCATGCGTACCTACACGGCGCTTTTTCCTGCGTCTCACTACGCCACTACATCGGAGAAGATGAAAAGGGCGATAGGTACAATATCCGAGGAACTTACCGAGAGACTTGCGGAACTTAAGGCGCAGAACAAACTTCTTGAAATGCAGCGCCTTGAACAAAGGACAAATTACGATTTGGAAATGATGCAGGAAATCGGCTTCTGTCAGGGTATCGAAAACTATTCCCGCCACATAAGCGGCAGAGCGCCCGGAAGTGCTCCATATACCCTCATAGACTATATGCCCGAGGATTTCCTGCTTGTGGTGGATGAATCTCACGTTACCATTCCTCAGGTGAGGGCAATGTACGCAGGAGACCGCTCCCGAAAGACAGCGCTTGTGGATTACGGATTCCGTCTTCCCTCGGCATTTGACAACAGACCCCTTTGTTTCGATGAATTTGAAAAGAAAATAAACCAGGTCATATTTGTAAGCGCCACACCTGCCGACTACGAAAAGGAAAATTCTTCCAGAGTGGTTCAGCAGGTTATAAGACCAACGGGACTTGTGGACCCCGAAGTTATCGTTCGCCCCGTAAAAGGACAGGTGGATGACCTTGTGGGAGCCATAAACGAAGTTACGGCAAAAAATCAGAGAGTTCTTGTAACAACACTTACAAAGAAAATGGCAGAATCCCTTACCGATTATCTGCACGATCTGGGCATAAAGGTGAGGTATCTGCACAGCGACGTGGAAACCATAGAGCGAATGGAGATAATAAGGGATTTACGCCTTGGTGTTTTCGATGTTCTTGTGGGTATCAACCTGCTCCGTGAGGGGCTTGACATTCCCGAAGTAAGTCTTGTTGCAATACTGGATGCCGACAAGGAGGGATTCCTCCGAAGCGAAACATCGCTTATCCAGACCATAGGCAGAGCCGCCAGAAATGCCGAGGGCAGGGTCATAATGTATGCCGACGAAATTACGCGTTCCATGAAAAGCGCCATAGACGAGACCAACCGCAGGCGTGCTCTGCAGGAAGAGTTCAACCGCGAGCACGGCATAGTTCCAAAGACGGTTACAAAAGATGTAAGAAGCATTATAAAAACCTATGTGGAGGAAGAAGTTGCAGACGAGACAAAGCAATTCGAGAGCATCGAAGAGCAGATTGCAAATCTCACACTTCTTATGACCAAAGCCGCACAGGAACTTAATTTTGAAGAAGCGGCACGCATAAGGGATGAAATAACCAGGATAAAAAAGAAAAATGATATTTAGGAGTTAGCGAAATGCCAAAAGATACAATATATATAAGAGGTGCCAGAGAGCACAACCTCAAGAATATAGATATCGAAATCCCCCGTGACAAACTCGTTGTTTTTACGGGGCTTTCGGGTTCGGGAAAATCGTCCCTTGCCTTCGACACCATCTATGCCGAGGGACAGAGACGATATGTGGAATCTCTTTCGTCCTACGCAAGACAGTTTTTGGGACAGATGGATAAACCGGACATAGACTATATTGAGGGTCTTTCTCCCGCTATAAGCATAGACCAGAAAACTACCAGCCACAACCCCCGTTCCACCGTGGGTACCGTTACCGAAATATATGACTATCTCCGTCTCCTTTTTGCAAGAGTTGGTGTTATGCACTGCCCAAGGTGCGGAAAAGTCATTGCGTCACAGTCCATAGACGAAATTGTTGATGCAATAATGGGAATGGGCGAGGGCGCAAAACTGCAGATACTCTCTCCAATAGTCCGCGAGAAAAAAGGAACTCACCAGAAAGTATTTGAAAATGCAAAGAAAAACGGTTTTGTGAGAGTGCGTGTAAACGGAGAAATACGCGACCTGTACGAAGATATAGCACTTGAGAAAAACAACCGCCACACCATAGAAATTGTTGTGGACAGAATAGCGGTAAAAGACGGCATAATGTCTCGTGTTGCCGATTCGGTGCAGACCGCTCTGGAGATGGGCTCGGGCATAGTTATTGTGGTGGATACAGAGGGAAACGAAAAGGTGTTCAACCAGAATTTTGCCTGCCGTGACTGCGGTATCAGCATGGAGGAAGTTACACCGCGTTCGTTCTCTTTCAACAGTCCCATAGGCGCCTGCAAAGAGTGTCTCGGACTTGGTATGCTCATGGAAATCGACCCCGAACTTGTTATTGCCGACCCGTCCAAATCGGTTTTTGACGGAGGTATAGATGTCTGCGGTTTCAAAAATATTGGCGACGACGGCTCATACTCTCGCCTGTGGATAGAAGCACTCGGCAAAAAGCACGGTTTTGACCCCAATAAACCCATAGAAAAACTTACGGAAAAAGAATACAATCTGGTAATGTACGGAAGCGATGAGCCTCTTACCATTGTGTATATGGGCGAAAAAAAGGCAAGACCTTTCGAGGGGATTATAAATACACTAAAACGCCGTTACAAAGATTCTTTTTCTTCGTTTATGAAAGCGGAAATCGAATCACTTATGTCCAGCAATGTGTGTCCGTCCTGCAAGGGCAGAAGACTTCGTGACGAAATCCTTGCAGTTACAGTGGGAGATAAGAACATTGCACAAATTTGTGAAATGAGCATAAGAGATTCCAAAGCGTTTTTTGACTTGCTGACTTTCACAGAAACGGAAATGATAATAGCAAAACAGATTTTAAAAGAAATAAATTCAAGACTTCAGTTCCTCATAGATGTCGGGCTTGACTACCTCACTCTTGCCCGCAGTGCAGGAAGTCTGTCGGGAGGTGAAGCGCAGAGAATACGCCTTGCCACACAGATTGGATCAAGTCTTATGGGCGTGCTCTACATTCTGGACGAGCCATCCATAGGTCTTCACCAGAGAGACAACGACAAACTTCTTGCCACCCTAACCAAATTAAGAGACCTTGGAAACACCCTCATAGTGGTTGAACACGACGAGGATACAATGCGTGCGGCAGACCACATTGTTGATATCGGCCCCGGAGCAGGAATTCACGGAGGATATGTTGTGGCAGAGGGTACTGTGGACGACATAATTTCCTGCAGGGAGAGTATTACGGGAGACTACCTCAGCGGAAGAAAAAAGATACCCGTGCCCGAAAAGAGACGTGAGGGAAGCGGAAAAAACCTTGTCGTAAACGGTGCAGAGGAAAACAACCTCAAAAACATCACCGCAGAATTTCCTCTCGGAAAATTCATCTGCGTAACGGGTGTTTCAGGCTCGGGAAAATCTTCGCTTGTAAATGAGATACTAAACAAATCCCTCAGTGCAAAACTTAACCGCGCAAGGAAAAAAGCAGGAAAACACAAGAGTATAGATGGTATAGAAAATCTGGACAAGGTTATAAGCATCGACCAGTCGCCCATAGGCAGAACACCCCGTTCCAACCCTGCCACATACACGGGTGTTTTCGGGGATATACGAAATGTATTCAGCCAGACAAACGAAGCGAAACTGCGCGGATATCAGCCGGGCAGATTCAGTTTCAATGTGTCGGGGGGCAGGTGCGAGGCTTGTCAGGGAGACGGTATAATAAAAATAGAAATGCACTTCCTCTCCGATGTTTATGTGCCCTGTGAGGTTTGCAAAGGCA
>JAZNJU010000069.1:0-4383 GCA_045578205.1 Clostridia bacterium
CATGGCTACGATCCGACTTATAGCGGAATCGAAAACTCCGCACTCCAATCCTGCGTGAATTGCCCTGAAAACCGGTGGAGTACCCAATTTTTCTTCAAGACATTTTCCGTAAACTTTTTGCAGATGGGTATCTTTCTTAAGTTCCCATGGAGGATAGATACCGCTTACACTGTTTATTGCGCCGTATTTATTCGCTTTTTCCTTTAATTCTTCAATCACTTCATTCAGTTCTTTCTGTACACAACTTCGCACAGATACTACTGCTTTTACTTCCTGCGGAAGAGTACGGATTATTCCAAAATTTGCCGATGTTTCCACAAGATTTTCTGCCAGCGAAGACATTTTTATAACACCCGACGGAAGTGACGAAGCAAATTCAAGGAAGTCTTTGGTATTTCCCATTACATCATAGGAAGAATAAGAACCAACCTCAACGGAAAAGTCCGCATCGGGATTGTTTTCTTTGATTTGTGCCTTTGCCTCACCAAACAGGCGATGAAATACCGAAAGAGTTTTAGGCACATCATCCGATACAATTTCTGCACGGGACAAGGGTGTTATGACATTTGTCTTATTTCCGCCATTTATATCAATTATTTCAAATCGGCACTCATTATATGCACCAAACATAATTTTTGACATGAGTGAATTTGCATTTGCAAACTTTTTGTGTATCTGTGTTCCCGAATGACCTCCGGGAAAATGCGAAACAGTCAGGGTTATCCGAGTTCCCGAGACCTTTTTTGTTTCATACGGAAAAAGTGCTTCAAAGTCAGCACCGCCTGCACAGGAAATAATAACGAATTTTTCTCCTCCGCCGTCGATGTTTATCATCCTCTTCCCCTTAAGGCACGACATATCCAGAGCCAGTGCTCCGAGCATACCGATTTCCTCATCGGTTGTGAATACACACTCTATGGCAGGGTGCATAAGGGTATCGTCGTCAAGTATTGCCAGCATCATTGCCGCACCAATACCGTTGTCCGCACCGAGTGTTGTGCCTTTGGCCTTGAGAAAACCGTCCTCGATGTAGAGTTCCAGTCCATCTTTTGAAAAATCCAATTTTGAATCTTCAGTTTTCTGGCACACCATATCAATGTGTCCCTGCAAAATTACGGGAACAGAATTCTCGTAACCTTTTGAGGCACCTTTTTTTATTATTACATTTTGGGCATCATCCCTTATAAACTCCAAACCTCTTTGCTTTGCAAAATTCACGCAATAGTCGGAAATCTTGTCCATATTGCCCGAACCGTGCGGAATTGAAGCAATATCCTCAAAAAATTTAAACACATTTTTTGGCTCAGCATTTGAAAGCACACTCATGGTTATTGACCTCCGTTTTTCTTATTTTGCCCCGAAAGGCTAAATTAATCACCATTAAATTGCTGACGGAATTTTTTCGGGGTTACACCGACAAGTCTTTTGAAAACGGAATTAAATGTCTTCATATCCGAATATCCGCAAAGACCTGCAATATCAATTATCTTCCTGCTTGTATTTGCAAGAAGCGACATGCTCTTTTCAACCCTTACTCTCCTGAGATAATCAGTAAATGTTATTCCCATATTTTCCTTAAATTTACGGCTGAGATATGAAACACTGAAAAAGAGTTCCCCGCTGAGAGTTTTTAAAATGTCTTTTTGCAAAAAGTTTTCATCTGTATATCTTATTATGGCACTGCATAGTTTATCGTTGCATACAGGGAGAGAATTTGAGTTTTTGCGCATAGTCAGTATTATTATCTCTATAAGTTTGGAACGTATCACCTCAAAATATCCCGATTCCCTGTTTGTGTATTCCTTAAGACAGTTTTTGAGAAGAGTACCTATGTATCCGTCACCATCGTGAAAAATGACATTTGTCGGACTTATGTTCATAACTGCACGGTTGTGCTTAATCATATAGTTATTTACTACTTCGCTGAAACTGTGCTTGCTTTTAAGGGTTCTGTCGATAAAATCCGAGACAAAAAGGCAGTTAATTACCTCAAACTTCTTTTCGCTTTTCCGAACATAAGAGTGCTTGGCATCATAGTCCATAATGAAATAATCCCCCTCCGAGATTATCCTTTCATCACCGTTGAGATAGTGCCTTGCCTCACCTGAAACAACATATGCCAGTTCAAAAAATTCGTGTCTGTGAGTTGTCGACTTGCTGATGGCACAGGTGTGAATATTGAATTTTTCGCCTTTCAGATTATCAATAACCCGCACAGTAAAAATCCCCCTATATTTTTGTAAAAAAAGTTGATTGAATTTATTATATATTATATCTACAATTATGTCAACAAGTTAAATCGGGAGATGATTTATATGCTGTACAAAAATAACAGAGGAAGCAAAGCGGATATGGACTTATTCAGAAACCCCACATCCGAATATAGAGCAACTCCTTTCTGGGCGTGGAACTGCAAACTGGACAAAGACACCCTTTCAGAGCAGATAGACGCTTTCAAGAAAATGGGTTACGGCGGATTCCACATGCACTCCCGCTCGGGCCTTGCCACAAAGTATCTTGGCGAAGAATTTATGGACTGCATAAAATTCTGCCGTGACAAAGCAAAACAGGAGAAAATGCTCGCCTGGATATACGACGAAGACAGATGGCCTTCGGGTTTTGCCGGCGGTTATGTTACACTCACAAAAAAATACCGTCAGAAAAAACTGCACTTCACCTCTCAAAAGGTGGATTTCTACCCCAGAGATATTGCCACTGAGAAAGGTCTTGCATTTCTGGTGGGTGTGTATGACATAGAACTCACAGAAGATGGTTACCTTAAGTCGTACACAAGAATCGGTGAAAACGACTCTGCAAAAGGTTTGAAAAGATATGCTTTTGTAGAGCCTACTGCCGTTGACGAAGACAAAGACTATGCAGGATGGCACAACGGCGGTACACCTGTTGACGGCATGAGTCACGAAGCAATGCAAAAATTCGTGGACGTGACACATGAAACCTACAAAAGAGAAGTCGGAGAAAGTTTTGACGACACTATCCCTGCAATTTTCATGGACGAACCGCAATTCGGTTTTATGCAATATCTCCCATTTGCAAAAAGCGATACACTTGTAATGATACCCTGGACTACAGATTTCACAGATACATACAAAGCACAGTACGGAGAAGACATAGCCGACAAAATTCCCGAACTGTTTTTTGACAAGCCAAACGGCGAGGTGTCTGCGGCAAGATACCGATACCACGAACACACATGTCAGAGATTTACGGAAAGCACTGCAAAAAAATGCGGTACCTGGTGTGAGACAAACGGTATTGCCCTTACAGGTCATATGATGTGGGAACAAACTTTGGATTCTCAGACCCGTGCCGTGGGAGAAGCCATGCGCGCGTATGAATGGTTTCAGATTCCCGGTATGGACCTGCTTTGCGACAGAATTGAACTTAACACAGCAAAACAAGTGCAGTCTGCTGTGAGGCAGTTTGGCAAAGAGGCAATGCTCACCGAACTGTACGGTGTAACAAACTGGGATTTTGATTTCAGAGGTCATAAGTTCCAGGGAGACTGGCAGGCTGCACTTGGTGCAACGGTGCGTGCTCCCCACCTTGCGTGGATGTCAATGAAAGGTTCTGCAAAGCGCGACTATCCTGCTCCCCTTGACTTCCATATTCCCTGGCACGAAGAATACAAATATGTGGAAGATCACTTTGCAAGACTTGCCACTATTCTCACACGCGGAGAGGGCGTAGTAAATGTCGGTGTTATCCACCCCATAGAAAGTTACTGGTTGTACTTCGGACCTGCAGACACAAGTTCCGAAATGAAAGAAAGTCTCGATGAAAACTTTGCCAACATAACAAAATGGCTCTATGAGGGTATGGTCGACTTTGACTTTATCAGCGAATCTATGCTCCCCCGCCAGTGCAAAGGTGTTTCCGACAAACTGAACGTGGGTAAAATGAACTACTCTGCAGTTATAGTACCGGGGTGCAAAACACTGCGTAAATCCACCTTTGAACTCTTGAGAGAATTCTCAAAAAAAGGCGGAAAACTTATTTTTGCAGGTGAATGTCCCGAGTTCATAGATGCCGTGAGATGCGACGAAATAAAAGAACTCTATGCAAAATCCGTAAAGGTTGACTACGAAAAACTTGCCATACTTTCTGAAGTCGGGGAATTTGCCACCGCAAAAGTTTACAACTCCAGCGGTGAAAGTGCATCCGACTATGTTCATCAGATGAGAAAAGACAACGGAACCCTCTGGTTCTTTATGGCGCACTCGGCTCGTCCCTACAGAAAAGAAATAGTCGATATGGGATATCCCGATGACCTCACAATAGTATTTGACGGTCAGTTTGAACCCACATTGTACAACACCTTAGACGGAACAAAGGAGAATATACCTTACGAAATCAAAGACG
>JAZNJU010000070.1:0-3139 GCA_045578205.1 Clostridia bacterium
GAATGCGGTATCGGCATAGAAAACTTCAATGATATAAAAGACGGTGATATCATCGAATCTTTTGTAATGGAAGAAATCAAAGCCGACTGATAATACCCGTATAAAGAGGAAAAAATTATGGCATTTAACAGAGTAGAGAGAATACAGGAAGAATACAAAAGGGAACTTTCTGCGATAATACGCACAATAAAGGACCCCAGAATGTCTTCTATGGCAAGCATAGTATCTGCAAGCATTACAAAAGATTTGAAGTATGCAAAAGTTTATGTGTCTGTTCTGGGAAACGAAGAAGAAAAAAAAGGAACTATGGATGCTCTAAAAAGTTCCACAGGCTATATAAAACGTGAGATTGCCTCAAGACTTAACTTAAGATGCGTACCACATCCCACTTTTGTTCTGGACACTTCCATCGATTACGGAATGCACATCAATGAACTTTTGCACAAAATTAAAACTGACGGTGAATGATATGGAAAGCATTGCAAAAATTATAACCGAAAACAACAAATTCAGTATCGTCATCCATACAAACCCCGACGGAGACTGTATCGGCTCCGCGCTTGCTCTTGCAAGATGCTTGCGTGAACTTGGAAAAAGTGCGGATATATACTGTGATGGTGAAGTTCCGTCAAGACTGTCATTTCTTTTGTGTGACGATGTTATTTCAACTTGTCCCGACAAGAAATATGATGTATGTATAGCGGTTGATGTGGCAGAATTATCTATGATGGGTGCCCTTTGCGATACTGCATTTACTATGTGCAAAACAACATGTTGCCTTGACCATCACGGTACAAATAACGGGTATTGCAATTTTAATTATGTTGAACCAAAGGCTTCTGCAGCGGGAGAGGTTATTTACAAGTTGATAAACACACTTGGCGTAAAAATCACTCCCGACATTGCCTTGCCTTTGTATGTTGCTATTGCAAGTGATACGGGTAGTTTCAGATATTCAAATACTACCCCCGCCACTCACGCAATTGTATCGGCACTCATGGAAACAGGCATAGATGCTTCCTCTGTAATGAGACGTCTTTTTGAGGTTAAAACTATCGAACAGTTAAGGCTTAACGCGGAAGTTGTATCCAACCTCAAATTCTATGAAAGCGGAAAAATCTGCGTTTGTATTGTGGATGAAAAAATGCTTTCCAAATACAATATGTCCTTTACCGAAGCCGATGACATTGCATCAATTCCCAGAAGCATTGCAGGTGTTGAAGTGGGAATATATATAAAGGTCAAAGGTGAGAACGACTGCAAGGTCAGTCTGCGTTCCAATGAATATGTTGATGTATCTGCTATAGCAAAATCCCTTGGCGGAGGCGGACATATCAGGGCAGCAGGTCTCACCGTTAAGAAAGGACCTTTGGAAACGGAAGAAATAATTGTAGAACTTGTTAAAAAGGTTATATAGTCTATGAACGAACTAAACGGAATAATTGTACTGAATAAACCCCGCGGTTACACATCACACGATGCTGTGAGTATAGTCAGAAGAACCCTGGGTACCAGAAAAGTAGGTCACACCGGAACACTTGACCCGAATGCGGAGGGGGTTCTTCCCATCTGCGTGGGAAAAAGTACGAAAGCCTGTGATATGATAACTTTTTCCGACAAAGAATATATCGCAGTTGTTAAACTAGGTGTAGTTACCGATACATACGATATCTGGGGAAAAGTTCTAAAAGTTCAGACCGCTGATGTAAATGCTGAAAAGATCAGGGAGGCGATTTCGAATTTCACGGGAGAAATATATCAGGTTCCGCCTATGTACAGTGCACTAAAGCAAAACGGAAAAAAACTTTATGAACTTGCAAGACAGGGGATTGAAGTTGAACGGAAACCAAGAAAAATCACGATATATGAATGTGAACTTCTGGACATAATGGGCGATACTTTCAGCATAAGAGTGAGATGCTCCAAAGGAACATACATTCGCTCTCTGTGTCACGATATCGGTAAGTATCTGGGTTGCGGTGCCTGTATGCAGGAACTTATAAGGACCAAATCTTCTGTGTTTACGTTGGACGAAGCCATAAGTTTTGCTGACCTTGAAAACAAGGTAAAGGTAAATGGTGCCCAATGTGTTTTGGGTTGCGTGGACAGGCTCTTTATGATGTATCCGAAGTATGTGGTAAATCCAACCGTTAAAAGTAGGCTTTTAAACGGTGCATACTCCCGTGTGGGAATAGATATCGGTACATACAGAATATATGATGAGAATGAAGATTTTGTAGGTATAGCCAATGTAATTGTTGGTGAAAAAGGAAATGTAATAAAAATAGAAAAAGCCTTTGTAGGAGAATGATTATGAGTTTAAAAAACTCAGTAATTGCATTGGGCAAATTCGACGGTCTCCATCGCGGACATACGAAACTTATTTTGCGTGCTGTTGAAATTGCATCCGAAATTGGGGGCGATGCAGTAGTTTATGCTATCGGTACACCTTCAAATAACGTAATTACAGACAATACAGAAAAAGAAAAGATATTAAAGTCTATGGGAATACAGCGTGTTGTTTTCCGTATGCTTGACGAAAAACTTAAAAATATGAAACCCGAAGAATTTGTACAACAAATACTTCTTGAAGAACTTTCTGCCACCGCTGTTGTGGTGGGAGAGAACTTTCGCTTCGGAAAGGACAGATGTGCAAACAGCAGTGATCTTGCGAGAATTTGCTCAGAGGCAGGAATACAGGCGGAAATTATAGATACAGTCTTTGTTCCGCTTTTTCAAGGCACTGAAGAACCTGCTAACTCCACTGCAATCCGTAATTATGTTCTGCAAGGAAATATGACTTTTGCATCAAACCACCTTGGAAGATGGTACTCAATAAAAGGGAAAGTGGTAGAAGGTAAGCACCTTGGCACAAAGTTGGGTTTTCCTACTCTTAATATCATACCCGGTCAAAGTACGCTCATTCCAAGACACGGTGTATATGCAACACGGGTCAGGATTTCGGGAAATTCATATGACGGAATAACAAATGTGGGCACCAATCCGACAGTTGATAATGAAGAAACCGTAAAAATCGAAACACACGTTTTTGATGCCAATGTGAATTGCTATGGAAGCGAAGCAGAAATATACTTTGTGGATTTTATACGCGAGGAAAGAAGTTTTGAAAGTTTGGATG
>JAZNJU010000071.1:0-5760 GCA_045578205.1 Clostridia bacterium
CTTCCATGAGATAATACTTCCAACGGCAAGGATGTGCACAGGCACCTCTGTTGGAATCCCTGTGGGTAAGGTAGTTGGAAAGCAGACATCTTCCCGAATAGGACACACACATCGCCCCGTGGACAAAGCACTCTATTTCCATATCTTCCGGTGTTTTCTCTCTTATTTCGGAAATCTCTCCAAAGGACAAATCTCTTGCAAGAATAACACGTTTTGCTCCCAGTTTGTACCACATATTTGCCGAAGCATAGTTGGTATTGTTCGCCTGAGTGCTCACGTGAATATCCAGATTCGGAGCAACTTCCCTCACTATGGAAAATGCACCCAGATCCGAAACAATGATTGCATCGGCACCAAGGTCATTTACCTCTTTTACAAATTCGGGAAAATTCTCCAAATCCGAATTGTGGGGGATTATGTTTGCGGTAATATACACTTTTGCGCCGCGCTCATGAGCAAATTCTATGCCCTCTTTTATATCTTCTATTGTAAAATTTTTGGCAGCAACGCGGAGAGAGAACGCCTCCCCTCCTATATACACGGCATCGGCTCCGTACATTATGGCATATTTGAGTTTTGCAAGGCTCCCTGCAGGAGCGAGAAGTTCAGGTTTATTCATTGTTACCCCTCTCCTTTTTTACAGATATTGACATTCCGTCGCCAATTGGAATTATGGAAGTAGTAAGACAGTCGTGCTTACACAAAAAATCCAGAAATTCCCGAATGTGGCCCACAATGGCATAGTGTTTCCGCGGAAGCAGTTTATCATTTGCAGTCATACCCTTGTAGAGTATATTGTCACAGATGATTATTCCTCCCTCGTTCAACTTGGGATATATCACGTCAAAATAGTGCTGATACTGTGATTTGTTGGCATCCAGAAAGAGCATATCGAACTTTCCGTCCACAGTGGTTATGGTTTCCTCTGCGGGTCCCTCTATGAGATGAATTATTTCCTCTTTGCCTGCTTTTTTGATGTTTTCACGGGCTATGGAGGCGTATTTTTCATCCTTTTCCAAGGTTATGATTTCACCGTCTTTCTGAAGATGCTCGGAAAAGAAAATTGAAGAATATCCAATGGCTGAGCCAACTTCCAAAATTCGTTTTGGTCTTTTGTAGTCCAGAAGCGATGCCAGAAAGCCCTTTACTTCCCTTTGGATTATGGGAATGAAGCGCTCGTCGGCATAATCCTCAAGTTCTTTTAAAAATCCATCGCTCGGCTTTATTGTATTTACTATATAATCAACAATGTAGTTGTAATTTATGTTGTCTGTCATGTTTCTAACTCCTTAATACGGCTTAAAAGTGCCCTGCAACCTGTTAGCACATCTTTGTATGTTTCGTCAAAATTTCCCGTGTACCAGGGGTCTGCAATGTCCCCGCCATCGGCAAAATCAAGAAGTTTGTGTACCTTTTCCTCGGGGTCACCGCCTGTTATTCGCAGAATATTTCGTATGTTCATATTGTCCATACCGATTATTAAATCATATCTGTCATAGTCGCTTTTTGTCATTTGGACGGCATATTTCCCCAATGTGCTTATTCCGACCTCTGCAAGTTTTCTCTTTGTGCCGGGATGGACACCGTTTCCTATCTCCTCCGTGCTTGTGGCGGCAGAGGAAACAGTGATGTTTATTTTTTCTTTTTTTGCCATATCGCGCATTACAAATTCCGCCATGGGAGAACGGCATATGTTGCCGTGGCAAACAAAAAGGATTTTCATATTTATCACCTGTTTTATTATATTATATTTTTAGCCGTTGTGCAAGGGTTAAAAAGAAAAAGCAAGTCCCGAAGAACCTGCTTTTTGATGTGCTATTCGTTTTGAGTTTTCAAGGCTTTATATTTTGTAAGCCAGGTACCGCGTACAAAACGTGTGCCGAAGATAATCGCTCTGAATGTCCAGTCGCTGACCATTGCCAACCACACGCCCATTACACCCATTCCCATGTACTTTCCGAAAACATAACTTAAACCTACACGGAAAACCCACATGGAAATCATGGATATAATCATTGTAAATTTTACATCACTTGCAGCACGGAAAGAATTTGTGAGGCAGAATGCCATGGGGTGAACTGTACATACCGAAACGCAGTGCAGAATAAGAAGTTTCCGTGCCAGTGCCGAGGACTCCGGTGATAAATTGTACAAACCGACAAGCGGTTTAGAAAACAGTGCCATACCCAAAGAAAGCGCAGCCACAATAACATATGCAATCATAAGAAGTTTGCGGGCATACTTTTTGGCTTGTTCAGTTTCGCACGCACCCACACATCTGCCGACAACTATTATCATACTAAGTCCCAGTGCACCTCCGGGTGTGTACTGTACGGAACTAAGTCCCGCCGCAGCGGCGTTTGCCGCAATCTGTATGGTTCCGAAACTCGATATCAGACTCTGGGTTATAACCTTACCGAACTGGAACATTCCGTTTTCCATGCCGTTGGGAATACCAATGGCGCATATTCTTTTTATAAGATACCAATCGGGTTTCCAACGATAAAGTTTTTCCACATACACATCCAATTGTTTGTTGTGTATAAGATACATCATTGCTACCGCACCAACCATTCTTGCAAAAAGTGTAGCAATGGCGGCGCCTGCGGCACCCATCTTGAACACAAATATGAGAAGTGCATTTCCGCAAAGGTTTATCACATTCATAACAAGCGAAGCGCGCATGGAAATCTTGGAATTTCCCATGGCACGGAATATTGCCGCACCTGCATTGTAAAGTGCCAGAAAAGGATACGACAAGGCTGTAAACAAGAAATAAATCTGCGCATTTTTCATAACATCGGCTTCTATGCTTCCGAATATTAAAGAAAGAAGACCTTTTCTGAATATGAGCATTGTAGTCATAATAACGAAGGATACGAAAAACACCACGCACACAAGTTGTTTTGCCGCTTTCAGCGAATATTCTTTTTCCCTGGCTCCCAAAAGTTGAGATATTGTAATTGCTCCGCCGCTTGCCAGAGCGGTGAAAACATATACCATAAGAAGATTTACCGAATCCACAAGAGAAACCCCGGATACAGCAGCCTCTCCCGCGCTGGCAACCATGACTGTATCCAGCATACCTATGGTAACACCTAACATCTGCTCTATAAGGAGCGGAACTATTATTTTTTTAAGTTCTCGATTTGTAAATAACATATGGCAATCTCCCTTGGTTTTTTATAAGCCTTTTGTATTATAGCACTATTTATCTGCAAATGTTATTCTTTTTTATAAAATAACTTGTATAAAACATAGATTTGTGTTATGATGTTCTGGGGTGATGATATGAATCTTATAATAAGCCGTACCGAAAAAGGCATAAAAGAATATCCTTTTCACAAGCACAGCGATTACGAAATCTCATACTGTCTTGGAAAAAAAGGGGTTTTGAAAGCCAACGGGAAAGAACATTCCTTTTACGAGGGGAACATAATAGTGGTGCCGCCGGGCACGACACATTCTTCTGTTTCGGAGGAATACCTCGACTCCATATACATAAGAGGTGAATTCAGTATTCTTTTCAATGCGGAAGAACCCATAATTTTAAGAGACAATTCAAGCGGTGACGGAAGACAACTTGCAACCCTTATATACAACAACCGTTTTTCAAGCAGGGAGTATCTTGCTTCTTTGTGTGACGCATACATACACTTCATTGCTGCAAACATGAAATTGGAAGACTCCATCGGACGTGCAGTAAACGATATTGTTCACAAAATAACCGAGCATTCTCTCATAGACAGCATAAACATTGAAAGCATTTTGAAAGAAAGCGGATATGCCCCCGATTATATACGGTATCACTTCCGAAAAATAACCGGAAAAACTCCCATAGCATTTCTAACTGACATACGAATGAGACACGCCTGCTTTCTTATAGAAACTTTCGGCTCTACCCTTACCCTTGCCGAAATAGCGCAAAACTGCGGTTATACAGACTATGTTTATTTCAGCAAAAAATTCAAATCTTTCACAGGTATGGCCCCCACAGAATACAAAAATCGCTGACTACTTGGTTATTTCAAGATATGTTTCCGGTACATCGCCTATTATTATTGCTTCGGAAATGATTGCAGAAGAAGATACATCGGATATTTCTTCAAACCCCGGCAGAATTGCTCCTATTTTTACATCTACCCTCACGGTTACGGTATGAAGTACCTGATTTATTCCTGCAGGAGTGAACTTACTTACAAAATCTATCTCTGCCACATTGAACGGAATGACTTTCAGGTGTACCTTGGGACCGAATCCCGACAAAAAATCCGAATTAAAAAAATTTCCGAGCGGAACTTCTATAACATACTTGTCGGAATCATTGAGATAGTCCAGAACTTTCAGGGATATGTCTGATTTGAGGCTGTTTACTGCATATGGATTGAGTGTCAGGGATTCTATGGAACCCTGGTCGTTACGGTATATTGTTACAAGTTCCCCGTACACGGCACCATTTGCCGAAGCATCCATAATTGCTTTGTGAATGGCTTCATTTGCCACTTGTTCCATTTGGGATTGTGCCACGGAATGAACTGTCCGTATCATTACTGCGTAAGAACAAAAAAGACCATATATTATGGCAATTAATACAATTAATATAAATACGGTTTTCAAACCCCTTTTTTTGTTTTTTGCCATACAGACCACCCCATATATCATATGAGATGGTTTTTGAGTTTGTGAATATTTTTTTACATTTTCTTCACATACCTTGCGCAATCTTTTTTGTTATGATAAAATGTTATGAGTATATTTAAAAAAGGAGTATTATCATGGTTACATATCACGAACACATAATAAAAAGAGCAAAAACAGGAAAGGACTTTGCAATATCTATGATTTCCCCGTTTGCATTTGCTTTTTGCGCATATATACTGTCCGGTTTATTTGCAACTGTTCTCAGGTTTTTCAGTTTCCTGATTCCTGCCGTATGGGTAGGCGCAATATATGCTTCGTACAAAACAGTCGCAAGCAGGAATGTGGAATTCGAGTATCTTCTTGTAGACAGCGACCTGGATATTGACAGAATTACCAACAAAATAAGAAGAAAACGTGTTATTTCCGTATATCGCAAGGAAATACTTGCCATGGCTCCCGTGGGCAGCAAAAACCTCCCCGAAGACTGGAAAAGCCTTGATGTAATAAATGCCGCATCCCACATAGATGCGGAAGATGCCTATGTGCTCATAGCACAGCAGGAGGGTATCAAAAAGGCAATCGTTTTCTGCCCCACCGAAAAAATGATTGAAACAATCTCTTTAAGAAATCCCCGAAAGGTATTCAATGACTAATATGTATATCGGTACGGATATAGTGAAAATAAGCCGAATAGAAAGGCTTATACAAGATAAAATACCATCAAAAATTTACACAGTCGCGGAAGCGGAATATATAAACACAAAAAAAGACAAGAGGCAGACTGCAGCAGGGATATATGCCGCAAAAGAGGCCGTGCTAAAATCCTTTGGAACGGGCATAATCTTCCCTCTTACAGATGTGGAAATACAACACGGCAAAAACGGTATGCCCCATGTTAAACTTTGCGGAAATGCACTTTTGTTTGCCAAAGATACAGGAATAGAAAACGTGGAAGTGAGCATATCTCACGACGGAGAATACGCCACGGCATCTGCACTTGCGATCACCGATAAAAGACTGCGCTTACACAAAAAAGTGATTAATAAATTTTCAGATATCCGGGAAAATACAATCACTCCCGAATGTGCCGCACGCGTTCTGCCCAAACGTGAAAAGAAC
>JAZNJU010000072.1:0-10425 GCA_045578205.1 Clostridia bacterium
ATTCAGGAATAACAAGGCCGATAGCCTTTGCAGCGCCTGTGGAGTTAGGAACAATATTTACAGCACCTGCTCTTGCTCTTCTCAAGTCACCCTTTCTGTGGGGACCGTCAAGAATCATCTGGTCGCCTGTGTAAGCATGGATTGTAGCCATGATACCGGACTGGATGGGAGCATAATCGTTGAGTGCTTTAGCCATGGGAGCCAAGCAGTTTGTGGTGCAGGAAGCAGCGGAGATGATAGCATCATCTTTGGAAAGTGTGCCTTCGTTAACACCGAAAACAATTGTCTTTAAGTCGTTACCTGCAGGAGCAGAAATAACAACTTTCTTAGCGCCGGCATCAATGTGAGCCTGGCTCTTTTCCTTGGAGCAGTAGAAACCTGTGCACTCGAGCACAACGTCTACGCCGATTTCACCCCAGGGAAGATCTGCAGCCTTGGGTTCGCTGTAGATTGTGATAGTCTTGCCATCTACTGTGATGCAACCTTCGCCTGCTTCTACTGTGTGACCGTCGTATCTACCCTGTGAAGAGTCATACTTGAGTAAGTGTGCAAGCATTTTAGGATCTGTAAGGTCGTTTATAGCAACAACCTCGTAGCCTTCTGCTCCGAACATCTGTCTGAAAGCAAGACGGCCGATACGGCCGAAACCGTTAATAGCAACTTTAACTGCCATTTTGAAATTCCTCCTTAAAAGAAAATAATTAAACTAAATTGCACTATGGATATATTTTACTATAAAACCAAAAATTATGCAATATCCATTCTTAATAATTTTTTAATATTTACAACCTTTTTAGTTAGTAATTTTATTCTATTACTGTCATGCTCTCTATAACAATCGGTTCTGTGGGTTTATCCATATAGTCTGTGGGAACAAGTGCAAAAGCATCCACAACCTCCATACCCTGGGTAACTTTTCCGAAAGCGGCATACTCACCGTCAAGATGGGGTGCATCTTCAAAACAGATGAAGAACTGACTGGAAGCGCTGTCTTTTGCCATTGACCTTGCCATGGATATAACTCCTCTTTCGTGCTTCAGGGTGTTTGCTCCAAAACCGTTGGACAAGAATTCTCCGGGAATATTCACTCCCGAACCGCCCATGCCTGTGCCTGTGGGGTCGCCGCCCTGCGCCATAAAGCCTGCTATTACTCTGTGGAAGATAAGTCCGTCGTAGAAACCTTCTTCCACAAGATTTACAAAGTTTTCAACAGTTGCGGGAGCATATTCTTCCATAAGTTCAATTACAAACTCACCGCCGTCTTTCATAACAACTTTTACTTTTGTGTTCTCGTTCATTGCGTTTTCTCCTTATATTTTTCAAATTCTGATTCTGAAATTATATATGCTCTCTTAATAATAATATCCACAAGAGGTTTGTCGTTTTCATCCATAGTTGCTTCCCCTATTTTGTCCACAACATCCATTCCGTACACCACTTTTCCAAAGGCGGCATACTCACCGTCCAGATGCGGCGAATCCTCAAAGCAGATGAAAAACTGACTTGTTGCACTGTCTTTGTCCATTGTTCTCGCCATAGACACCACTGCGCGCTCGTGCTTCAAAGTGTTGTCGGAAAAACCGTTGGAGCGGAATTCACCTTTTATGGGTTCAAGTTCTTTGTCGGGACTGCCCTGTCCGCCCTGTGCCATAAATCCGGGGATTACTCTGTGAAATATCAAACCATCGTAAAAGCCCGAATTTACAAGGTCTGCAAAATTACGCACTGTTTCAGGTGCATACTTTGGGTAAAGTTCCATGACAAATTTGCCAAGGTGTTCCAGTTCAAATACAACTTTCATACTTTCGGTGTTTTCGGTCTTCTTGCCCATGGAAGTATCGGTGGTTTCCCGTAATGTCCTGTCTTCCAGTTCTATGACGGCATTGTCGCTTGTCTTATACTCCCCGCTTTTCTTTGTGCAAGATGAAAGAAGCGTGAGGCAAAGAAAAACAGAAAGCACTGCAAAAACTGTTTTCTTCATTATCTTTTGTTTCCTTTCACAATTATGTCACCGTCTTTGGCATCCACGGTAATAACGCTTCCCCTCACCGCTTCTTCCGAAAGAATCATGGAAGAAACCTTGTCTTCAATGAGGGTCTGTATCTGGCGTCTTATCGGTCTTGCACCGTAGCGCGGTGTGTAGCCTTTTTCCACAAGGAGTTCCTTTGCATTGTCGGTTATTTCAAAATCTATACCCATGCCCGAAAGTTCCTTGGTCATATCGGTGAGCATAAGGGTTGCAATTTCCTTTAATTGAGACTTGGTAAGAGATGAGAATTCAACAACCTCGTCCACGCGGTTCAAAAATTCGGGGCGGAATATTTCCTTGAGTGCGGTGGAAATCTTGTCGCTTATTCCGTCGGAAGATGTGAGAAATCCTGCCGAAGAAGAAAGTCCCACGCTTGTTCCGGCGTTACTTGTCATAATTATTATGGTGTTTTCGAAATTGACCGTTCTTCCGTGAGAATCAGTTATTCTTCCATCGTCCAGAATCTGGAGGAGAATATTGAACACGTCGGCATGTGCCTTTTCGATTTCGTCAAGAAGCACAACGCTGTAGGGTCTTCTGCGGACCTTTTCCGTAAGTTGGCCTCCGTCGTCATAACCCACATATCCCGGAGGGGAGCCTGTGATTTTGGCAACAGAGTGTTTCTCCATGTATTCGCTCATATCAAGACGAATGAGTGAACGTTCATCATCAAACAGGCTCTCGGAAAGCGCCTTTACAAGTTCGGTCTTTCCGACACCCGTGGGACCTACAAATATGAACGACACCGGTCTCTTCTTGGAAAGTTTGAGCGCTCTGTTTCTGCGCACGGCACGGGCAACAGCGCAAACAGCATTATCCTGCCCGATAACTCTTTTGTGAAGTCTGTCTTCCAGATTTATGAGTTTTTCCTTATCGGTTTCTGTTATGTTCTGAACGGGAATACCTGTCCACAGTTCAATGACCTTTGCCACATCAGAAACGGTAATCGGAGTTTCTTTCTGACGGGCGCGAATTCCCGAGCGTTCTCCCTCCAGACGGCATTTTTCGCTTTTGAGTTCCGCAATTCTTTCATACTCGGGGTTTTGTGAATCTTCCTCCAGTTTGGAAAGTTCCATATCCACAAGTTGTATCTGTCCTGTTATTTTTATGATACTGTCTGTATGCGGACTGTCCATATTTACTCTTGATGCCGCTTCGTCTATAACATCTATAGCCTTGTCGGGGAAAAAGCGGTCGCTGATGTACTTATCCGCAAGAATTACCGCCTCTCGTATGGTAGAATCCTCTATTGTTACATTGTGGAAGTCTTCATAATAATCCTTGGTGCCCATAATAATCTCTATGGTTTCTTCGGGGGAGGGTTCATCCAGTATTACAGGCTGAAAACGGCGTTCCAGAGCGGCATCCTTTTCGATGTGCTTTCTGTATTCGTCCAGAGTTGTGGCACCAATTACCTGGATTTCGCCTTTTGCCAGAGCAGGCTTTAAAATATTCGCCGCGTTCATTGCGCCGTCGGCATCTCCTGCGCTTACTATGGAGTGTATTTCGTCAATAACCAGAATGGTATTGTCCGATTTGGCTTCTTCGATGATATTTTTAAGTCTGCTTTCAAACTGACCTCTGTACTGGGTACCTGCGACGATGCCCGACATATCCAGAAGATAAACCTGGGCATCTCTTAATCTTTCGGGAACTTTGCCATCGGCAATTCTCTGGGCAATCCCCTCCGCAACGGCGGTTTTTCCCACACCGGGTGCACCCAGAAGAACAGGATTGTTTTTCTGTCTGCGGTTTAATATCTGCAGGGCACGGTCGATTTCCTTTTCTCTGCCGATTACTCTGTCCAGAAGAGACTGTTTTGCCTTTTCTGTGAGGTTTACACCGAAGTTGTTCAGAATTTTTTTCTTTTTCTGCTGGTTTTTGATATTCTGTTTTACTCCGTTGTCCTTAATGGGGATTTTCTCGGATGGGTCCTGGCTGTTTACGGGCATCATGAGATTGCCTCCGCCCATAAGGTCCTCAAACGCTTCGTTGAAGTCTCCGTTTTCCAGAAAATCGTTGAAGCCCGCAACCATCTGTTCAAGTTCTGCAGGCTCTATGCCAAACTGGTCTGCAAGTTGGGTCACGGGGGTGATGTTATTTTTTATTGCGCAAGGCAGACAGTAGCCTTCGTTTATCATTTTTGTTCCGTCACTGCGGGATACGAAAACCACAGCGGGGTTCTTTTTGCATATAGAACATAATTTCATTCTGTTGACCTCTTTATAATAAAATACCATTTTGTATTGTACCACATATATATGTGGGAATTCAATATCAAAATGGTTATTTTACAAAATATTCACATATATTTCTAAAAGGGGTGCGAAAAACCGCAGCCCCTTTTTGCATCATTTGTGATATAGTCCTTTATATTCGTACTGCGGCTCACAACTTACGTTTATTCCAAGTCTGCGCAGAAGCATTTCGTCGGACTCATTTATAATGACAGAGAAATGTGCATCGCTTCCTGCGAGGTTTGAAAGTTGCTCTTTGGCAGCCATTGCATCGGGATTGTCTATTGCAGAGATTGTAAGGGCAATGAGTACCTCGTCGGTATGAAGTCTGGGATTTTTGTGCTGAAGATTCTTGGTTTTCAGCGCACAGATAGGCTCAAGAACGCTGGAAGAAATAAGGTCCTTTGCACTGTCTATGCCCGCAAGTTTTTTAAGAGCGTTTAAAATAAGTGCCGATGCCGCCCCCAAAGTGTCGGATGTTCTTCCGGTAACAACACTTCCGTCGGGAAGAACCATTGCACCTGCAGGTCTGCCTGTGCTCTGGGCTTTGGTAAGGGATGCGGAAACTGCAGGACAAATATCGGGTGTTACCCCTGCCTGATTCATAATAATTTCCAGTTTGACTATCTGAGAATCATCGGCTTTTCCGCAGAAACGGTTTACCGTCGCAGTGTAATATCTGCGCAGAATCTCACCCCTGGATGCTTCACAGCAGATTTCATCATCCACTATGCAATTTCCCGCCATATTAACACCCATATCCGTGGGGGACTTGTAGGGCGACTCGCCTTGTATCATTTTGAATATTGTATTGAGAACAGGAAAAATTTCCACATCTCTGTTGTAGTTTACTGTGGTTTCGCCATAGGCTTCCAGATGGAACGGGTCTATCATGTTGACATCGTTCAAATCGGCTGTTGCCGCTTCGTACGCAAGATTTACAGGGTGCTTGAGCGGAATGTTCCATATGGGAAATGTCTCAAACTTGGCATATCCTGCGGTAATGCCCCTTTTGTGGTCGTGATAAAGTTGGCTGAGGCAGGTTGCCATTTTTCCGCTTCCCGGTCCGGGAGCAGTAACAACAACAAGAGAACGCGAGGTCTCTATGTAATCGTTTTTACCGAGGCCGTCGTCACTTACAATATGCTGAACATCGGAGGGATAGCCTGCAATGGGGTAATGGCAATAGCAACGCACTCCAAGAGATGAAAGTTGTTTCAAAAATGCGTTTGAGGCAACTTGTCCCGTGTATCTTGTGAGCACCACACTGCCTACATAAAGTTCCATTTCGCGGAATGTATCTATGAGTCTCAAAACGTCCTCACCATAGGTAATGCCAAGGTCACCGCGGATCTTGTTGGCTTCTATATCTTCTGAATTTATGGTTATTACAATTTCCACATCGTCTTTGAGTTGCTGAAGCATACGGATTTTGCTGTCCGGCTCAAAACCGGGGAGAACTCTGGAAGCATGAAAATCGTCGAAAAGTTTGCCCCCGAATTCAAGATAAAGTTTACCGCCGAAAAATTCGATGCGCTTCCTTATCTGCTCCGATTGCATTGTAAGATATTTTTCATTATCAAATCCGATTTTCCTCATATCTTTAGTCACCTCATAGATACCAGTATAACATATTTTATTCCATTTGCAAATACTTTTTAATTAAAATCAAAAAGGTCGTCTCCCGAAGATACCCCTGTGTACATTACAAGCACGTAATCGGGTTTTATTTTCTCAATGTATTCATAAACCCGTATCTTGTCACCCACATACATACCCCCTGCCCTTACATCCACACAATACAGATTGGAGGTGTTAAGTGCCAGAAACGGGGACATTGCACAAGAGAAAGAATCTCTTATAAGAAGAACGGAAGCACCGTCGGGATTCAGATGGTTTGTTATAATCTGTTCCCTGAAATCTCCACCGCTGTATGTTGCATAGGGGTTTAAGGTGTACAGGTCTCGCGTGGAGGCATTTTCCATGTACATAACCGTATCCTCGAACCTGCCCTCCCTTACAGTGCCCTTGTTTGGCTGCTTCTCGGTGAGCGATGTTTCAAACTTGGGAGTTATGATGTCGATATCGTCAGGACCCAGAGGGGTGAAGAAACTTCCGACTTTTTTTCCCTGGGAACCCAAAAACCAGTTTTTTAAGGTTTTGACATTGTAATTTTCTATGTTCATATTTTCTTTGTCGTAATTAAAACCATATTTGTCACAAAGAGTGGCGGATATCTCCCCTGCCGCCACAAAGGCGTAGTTTGGTTTCCAGTGGTGGTCTGTTACAAAAAACATTTCTTCTTCCGACACACCCCTCTCTTTCATAACTTCTATAAGATTTAAGTGAGGGATTTTATTCTCTGCCAGAAAGAGAGAAAATCTGTCGCAGTTCGATTTGGTATAGTCCTCCACATTGGCGGCGTATTTCATTTCGTAACCCTTTGTGGGGGCGGTTATATACATAAACTCTGCGCCGTTTTCCGTGGCAACACTGTAGAGTTCAGCCACCTTTTCGGCACGGCCTCTGAGTTTTTCATCATCCATATAAGGCCGGGGGTTGGCAAGATAACCAGTTTCAGATTTAACCACACTGATATCTTCTTTCTCTACGATTTTGGTGTTGGTATAACGCAAAAAGAGAGAGTTCATATCCATGTACACATCGTGACCGCCTATGCCCTCGGTACAGGCTTTCTCTGCGGCAGATGTGAAAGCATCCGCAGAGGCAAAAAAGCCTGCCTCCCTGCACATGGGAACAAAAGTTCGGAAACTTTCATAGATTCCTCCCCAGAGTTTCAAAGATTCAAAGCCTGATATTATTATTAAAAAACACGATACAAACACAAAAACATTTGTCTTTTTCATAAAAACCTCTTAGAAATTAAAATATATAAAAGGATTGTATGCACTGCTGACAAGACTTGCCACGCTGAATACGAAAAGTAAAACAAGCCCTACTGCCCTTGCACCCTCATAGACGGGTCTGCCGTCAAACCTCTGACCGAGTTTCTTAAATACGGGGGTGGAGATAAGAATTCCCGCAAGAATTATTACCGCATATTGCGAAAGATACGCAAGGAATACACCGTCCGTACCGCCTGTGAATGTGAACATTGAGCGAAGATACCCAAACCCTTCTCCAAGGTTTTCCGCTCTGAAAATAACCCATCCCGTAACCACAAAAAACAGGGTGTATATTCTCTTTGCAATGTTTATACATCTGCCATCTTTTTTGGGAAGTCCTGTTAACTTTTCAAAGGTTATGAGCACAAAATACATAAGTCCCCAAAGGAAAAAACTCCATTGAGCGCCGTGCCATATCCCCGTGAGAAGCCACACAACAAAAAGGTTTAGTGCAAGGCGAAACTTTGTTTTAACACGGCTTCCTCCGAGAGGAAAATACACATAATCCCGAAACCACGTGCCGAGGGAAATGTGCCACCTGCGCCAGAACTCCGTTACGGATTTTGATATATACGGATAGTCGAAGTTTTCCAGAAAGTGAAAACCGAACATTTTTCCAAGACCTATTGCCATGTCGCTGTAACCCGAGAAATCAAAGAAAATCTGCAGAGTGTATGCTGTGGCACCAAGCCACGCCATGCCGGCAGAGAGTGTTCCTGCAGAATTTAAGCCAAAACACTTGTCCGCAAGAATGGCAAGAGTATTGGAAAGGAGGACTTTTTTGGAAAGTCCCACAACAAAACGTGAAAATCCTCCAAAGAAATCTTCGGCATTTTCCCTGCGGTTTTGAATTTCCTCCGCAACTGTTTCGTAGCGGACAATGGGGCCTGCTATAAGTTGGGGGAAGAAAGTGATGTACAGACCTACATTAAGAATATTTTTCTGCACTTTGCCCCGTCCTCTGTAGACATCTATGACATAGGACATAGCCTGAAAAGTGAAAAATGATATTCCTATAGGAAGAATAATTGATGTTACCGCCACAGACGGAATGAATTTCTGCAGTACCGAAGTTGTGAAGTTGAGGTATTTGAACACAAAAAGCATGGACAGATTGAAGATTACATCCAGCACAAGAACCGCTCTTTTCCAAACGGAGCGGTCAGAAAAAAAGTCAATTCCCAACCCCAAAAACCAGTTTACCAGCACCGACAAGAGCATTACAAACACAAACTTGGGCTCTCCCCAGGCATAGAAAAACACACTTGCCAGAAAAAGAAATGTGTTTTGTGCCTTTCTGTGCCCTCTTATTACCGTGTAGTACAAAAGAAGCACCAGAGGCAAAAAAAGATATATAAATATTGTGCTTGAAAAAAGCATATTATTTCCTCCGGAAAAATGATAAAGAGATGTCCTGCCAGATAACATTAACAAGACATCCCTATTCTATCACATATTATTTACTATTTCAATACTCCCACGGATTGTCGCGGGTATAAAATTGATAACTAAGACCACCATACAATAAATCCTTATCAAGTTGTTGCAAAGACCATCCGAGGCACTTTTCGTAGAAATCAACGCTTGCATACACACTGCCGTCAATTATTTTAAATTCACCCAAATCGGTATAAAGCATACCGTCAACCACCGCTGTGTTCTCTCCTACGCACAAACTGATATTGGTTACATCTTCGTCGTATCCGGCAGTTATTGTCACAGTTCCGTTGTCGTAGGTTATCTCGGAACAGTTGTAATAGCAGTCTTCTAAGCAACATCTTAAAGGCATATAATATCTTTCACCGTCAAACGTATCGGTATCTGTATGCCCCCATACATAGTTCAAAACATAGGGTTCATCCCAATCCTCTTCGTATGCGTATTCATCATATCCCAAACCAAAGATGTCGGAAAGAGCATTGAAACTGTTTTCATCGTTAAGTACGGGCATTATGACATGGGTGGTGCCCATTCTGGTTACATCCATATCCATTTTAACTTTAATGTCCACACAGCCCTCGGATTCATAGGGCCACTCCAATCCTGTGATACGAGTGTATATATCGGGTATGCTTACAGATATATCCCATGTTTCCTGTGCGCTCTTTATTTTGGTTCCGCCTAATTTATATGTACTAGTTATACCGTTTTTCCCCAAAAGTCTTACACCCTTAAGAGAGGGAACGTCAATCTCGGAGGACTCTTGCCCATTTATGTCAGCATCAATATCATTTATATAGTTTGCCACATAATCTATTGCTTCATCAAGCAATCCGGCAAAAGCATCGTTGTCGTACTTGACTATACAGGTACTGCCCTTCATGGAGATATCTGCATATTTTACTGCAATTTCGAGAATGTCCTTTTTTATGGATTCTACGAATTCCTTATTCATAATCTTGTCATATGTATCAAATATCTCGGATTTAACCTCTTCGGGAACATCCTCAGCGAAATCCATAACAGCGTATTTGTTGGTAAGCGGTGTGTAGTAAACCATCTTGAGTTCCTGTTTGTCTATATCCAAATGAAGCCACATGCCCGCTCTGAAGTTGCATATAGCATCAAAGTTTTTATTGAGCACAAAACTCCTCTCGGTATCCGAGGTCACAGCCATATCCATCCGTCGGAAGTCTTCGGATATATCTGCCTGTACATTGTATTTGGATTTTACTTGGAAAAGCGATTCTAAAATTGCCTTGACATCTACATAATTGCAGAAGTCATCAAGCATTTCAATTTCTTCCAGCAAAGCCACAATCTCTTCGCCGCTTTCAAAACTCATTGACAAACTGTAATCTGCGGTATAATTGGTATAAGTCTGCTCCATAAATTTTGGCACCGAAGCGGCACTTACTCCAAAAGCCGAAAAAGTGATGATGACAGTTAAAAGCAATAAAACAAACTTTTTCATTCTTAACACCTCATTTATAAATTGTATAAATATTGTACCATGTGTGCAAGCCTTTTAACGGCTTGATTGTGTTTAGTATATCATGACTTGCAATTTTTGTAAATAGTGGTTTTTCATTTCGGGTCACATCAGTGCCTTTTCTTTGAAGAAAAATTCAAAAAATCATTGACAGAACATCAAATTTACGTTATAATGTCAATGTTGCAAATTTAATACATAGGGGTATAGCTCAGTTGGTAGAGCAGCGGTCTCCAAAACCGCGTGCCGTGAGTTCAAGTCTTACTACCCCTGCCACAAACAGAAAGGAACACCGCAAGGTGCTCCTTTTTTGTTTGTGCA
>JAZNJU010000073.1:0-4685 GCA_045578205.1 Clostridia bacterium
AAGGAAGAAATGAAGATGGTAAACGAAACCATCAAAATCCTCGGTGACGACAGCCTTAAGATTACTGCTACTACAGTTCGTGTTCCTGTTTTCAACAGCCACAGCGAATCCATAAATCTCGAGTTTGAAAAACAGTTCGACCTCGACGAACTCAAAGATGTTCTTAAGAATGCTCCCGGCATAATTGTACAGGATGACCCCGAAAACAACGTGTATCCTCTTGCAGCCAATGCAACAGGCACAAACGAAACATATGTAGGTCGTATCCGCCGCGATGAAAGCGTGGAAAGCGGTGTCAACCTTTGGGTAGTTGCCGACAACATAAGAAAGGGTGCTGCAGCAAACGCTGTTCAGATTGCCCAGAAACTCATTTCTTATTGGGAAAATAACTAATTTCGGAGGAAACGTTATGAAACCTATTGTTTTCACAGGAGCAGCGGTTGCTATTATCACACCTTTCAATGAGGACGGAAGTGTCAATTACGAATGTTTTGGCAAGATAATAGACGACCAGATTGCAGGAAGCACCGATGCAATCGTTGTGTGCGGTACCACAGGCGAATCTGCGGCAATGCCCGACGAGGAGCATCTTGCTGTTGTTGAATACTGTGTAAAGAGAGTTGCCGGCAGAGTTCCGGTTATTGCAGGAACAGGCACAAACGATACCCAGCACTGCATAAACTTAAGTCAGGGCGCAGAAAAACTTGGTGTAGATGCACTTCTTCTTGTAACACCTTACTACAACAAGACAACACAGAGAGGTCTTGTGGCTCATTACACAAAAATTGCAAATTCTGTTAATATTCCCATAATCCTCTACAATGTTCCCTCAAGAACAGGGCTCAACATTGCTCCCGAAACACTCAAGGAGTTGTCCAAGGTGGAGAACATCGTTGCTGTCAAGGAAGCCAGCGGAAACATAAGTCAGGTTGCCAAGATTGCGCAACTGTGCGGAGATGATATGACTATCTACTCCGGTAATGACGACCAGATTACTCCTATTCTGTCTTTGGGCGGAAAGGGTGTCATTTCTGTGCTTTCCAATGTGGCTCCGAAACAAACTCATGACATGGTCGCAAGTTACCTTGAGGGTGATGTGGAAACATCACGCAAACTTCAACTTGAGGCAATAGAACTTGTGGATGCTCTCTTTATAGAGGTTAATCCCATACCCGTAAAAGCGGCTATGAATATGCTCGGCTATGAAGCAGGGGACCTCAGAATGCCTCTTTGCGAAATAAGCGATGCTAACAGAGAAGTACTTAGAAAAGCCATGGTAAATTACGGCTTACTCAAATAATTCATGAAAGCGGAGCGAATGATTTCACTCCGCTTTTTAAACGTTTCGGAGGAAAAACAATATGACAAATATTATTTTAAGCGGTTGCAACGGAAAAATGGGACAGGTTATTTCCCGCCTTGTTGCAGAAAGGGAAGATGTGGCTGTAGCCTTTGGCGTGGATATAAATACCGAGGAAAAATGCGGATACAAGGTGTACGGCAGTTTTCAGGATGCACCCGACGAGGGAGATGTCATCATAGATTTTTCTCATCCTGCTTGTTTTGACGGCATAGTAAGTTATTGCAAAAAGACAGGCAAACCCCTTGTTATGGCTACAACAGGCCTTTCGGGTGAACAAAGGTCACAACTTGACACACTTTCCAAAGAGTGCGGTGTATTTTTCAGTGCCAATATGTCTCTGGGCGTGAATTTGCTTGTCAGCCTTGTTAAAAAGGCCGCTTCGCTTCTTGAAGACAGTTTCGACATAGAAATCATAGAAAAACATCACAATCAGAAGATAGATGCACCAAGCGGAACAGCGCTTATGATTGCCGATGAAATTGCAGACAGCCTTGCAAATGCTCCTGAGTATGTGTACGACAGACACAGCGTGCGTAAAAAACGCTCCAAGAATGAAATCGGTATCCACGCAGTCCGCGGGGGCACCATTGTGGGCGAACACGATGTAATCTTTGCAGGAAATGATGAGATTATTGAGATTAATCACAAGGCTATGAGCAAGGAAATCTTTGCTGTGGGAAGTATAAAGGCGGCAAAGTTTATGTGCGGAAAAACAAGCGGAATGTACAGTATGAAAGATATAATGAACATATAAAAAATAACCCCAAGCGGGGTTATTTTTTTATATGTTGTTTATGTTCTTCACTTTTCCAGATTTCCGAAAAATATATTATGCTTCCGAACACAGCCTCAGTAACCCAGGAGAGGGCAACCGACACAAAAATTGCATGTATTCCGTAGTGAGGGAACAGGACATAACTGTAAAGTGTTCTGGAAACTGCATACACAAGTGTTGAGACAACAAGATATCTGCCTGAACCCGAACCGCGGAAAATTCCGTGAAACGCATTATTCACCACGTTGAAGACTACAAAAGGCATGCAGTATTTAAGGAAGAAAACTGCATATTCCATACTCTGTATGTTGGTACCTTTTCCAAAGAAAAGCCCTGCAGTGAATTCGGGTGCAAACACTGTGGGTATCAGCACAACGGAAAGGTAGCACATTGTCATTGCAATTCCCGTGGAAATTCCTTTGGAAAGCAGGGAATATTTCTTTGCACCGCAGCAGTGAGCAACATAATTTGTTATGGTTTTGTTTGAATTCTGATATATGGCGGCATTTACATCGTATATCTTCATTGCGGCGGTATAACCTGCAAGAGCCGAAGTGCCGACCTTGTTAACCAGTGGCGACACAAAGGTGGATGAAAGATACATTACGGACTGCTGAAGCATATTCGGAAATGAATATTTCAGGTTTTCCAGTATTCCGTCTTTTGAAAACTGAATGCCCCTGAGCGAAAATCCCAGTTTGGCAAATAAGGTTTTGAACCTCAAAATATAATACACTACAACCACAAAGGCAGAAAAAGCCGTGGCGATTGCGGCACCGGTTACACCCATTTTGAACACTGCAATCATGAGGTAGTTTCCTGCAATGTTAAGAGCGCAGGAAATCACGGAAGCGGCAGGGGCGATGTAACTTACGCCAAAGGCATTTGCATAGTAAACTCCTGCGGAATTTATCTGGAGAAAAGCCAGACTCATTGAGTATATGGCAAAATATGAAAATGCTTCAGCGTGAATTTTTTGCGGTATGTTCAGGAGTTTAAAGATAAAGTCGTGCGCAAGTATGAAAATCACGCCGATTACAAGGCAAAACACTGTAGAAATGATTGCCGCAACCTTGCTTGCATTCACGGCACCTTTGTTGTCGCCTTTTCCGAAAAGGTGTGCCGCGTACACGGCACTTCCCGCACCGTACCCCCACACCATGGAGGATATGAAAGTAAGAAGCGGAGAGGTACTGCCTATTGCCGCCAGAGAACTTTCTCCTGCAAATCTGCTTACCATTACCGAATCCACAAGGTTGTGGGTTTGTGCCAATATTGCGGAGAATATGAGCGGTATGCTGAATGTTATGAAGTTTTTAAGCGTATTTCCCTCATAGAGACGTTTCATAAAATCACCGTATAATATTATACATCCCGCCCGCGTGCATTTCAATATGCACAAACAAAATAAAAAATCCCGAAAAGTGCCGTCAAATATGTGTAATTTGTAAAAATATGTAATTTGTGCTTGTATGTTCGGAAATATTATGGTAGAATGTATGTAATCTATTATAATGGCAAGAAAGGGGTTTACTCTAATGATTTACAGTTCAGAAGTAGAAAATATGTGTGTAGTCAGACAGGGCGCAAATCACGGTCCTGCTCCTATTCCCCAGGAAGGTCTCTGGACCAAATCCAAGGAAATCAAGGACATCTCAGGTCTTACACACGGTGTGGGCTGGTGTGCTCCTCAGCAGGGTGCCTGCAAACTCACATTAAACGTTAAAGACGGTATAATCCAGGAGGCTCTTGTAGAAACTCTCGGTTGTTCCGGTATGACTCACTCCGCCGCTATGGCATCGGAAATTCTCCCCGGCAAGACGATTCTTGAAGCATTGAACACAGACCTTGTGTGCGATGCTATCAACACTGCCATGAGAGAACTTTTCCTCCAGATAGTTTACGGCAGAACACAGACTGCTTTTTCCGAGGGCGGTCTCCCTGTAGGTGCAGGTCTTGAAGACCTCGGTAAGGGACTTCGAAGCCAGGTTGGTACTATGTTCGGTACACTTGCAAAAGGCCCCAGATATCTGGAAATGGCAGAAGGCTATGTAACAAATGTAGCACTTGATGAAGATGATGAAATCATCGGTTACAAGTTCGTACACCTTGGCAAAATGATGGAAATGATTACCAAAAAGGGTATGGACGCAAACGAGGCTCTCGAAAAAGCAAGCGGACAGTACGGTAGAGTAGACAGCGCTGCTAAGCTTATCGACCCCAGACACGAGTAATTCATAAGGAATTCATTAAGGAGGATAAGTTACAATGGCATTATTTGAAAGTTATGAAAGAAGAATAAATAACATAAATGCAGTTCTCAATGCAAATGGTATTGCATCTATCGAAGAAGCAAAGAAGATCTGCGATGACAAGGGTATTGACCCTTATGAAATAGTAAAAGGTATTCAGCCTATCTGCTTTGAAAACGCTGCTTGGGCATATGTAGTAGGTGCTGCTCTTGCTATCAAGAGAGGCTGCAAGACTGCTGCTGACGCTGCAGAAGTTATCGGCGAAGGTCTCCAGGCTTTTTGTATCGACGGCTCT
>JAZNJU010000074.1:0-1960 GCA_045578205.1 Clostridia bacterium
ACGGGAGAACTTGTGAACTACTGGAAAAACCTGTGCGACAAGTACCCCATAGTGTCCATCGAAGACGGTGTTGCGGAAGATGACTTTGACGGATGGCAAATTCTTACCAAAGAACTGGGTAATAGAATTCAACTTGTGGGGGACGACCTTTTTGTGACCAATCCCAAAAGACTGCGCCTCGGAATAGAGAAGCATATGGCAAATTCTATCCTTGTGAAAGTAAATCAAATAGGCACATTAACCGAAACCCTGGAAGCGATTGAACGAGCAAAGAAGGCGGGATATACTGCAGTTATTTCCCACCGAAGCGGAGAGACCGAGGATACCACCATTGCAGACTTGGCGGTGGCGGTGAATGCAGGGCAGATAAAGACGGGAGCGCCGTCCAGAAGCGACAGAACTTCCAAATACAACAGACTCATAAGAATTTGCGAAGAACTTGGAAAGAGCGCGCGCTATCCTGACAAAAACGAGACTTTTTACAACGTGCAGTGTTGAAAAAAGACAAAATCTGTGCTAAAATACAGATTACAGGAGATGACACCCATGTTGATAGATTTTCATACACACGCTTTCCCTCCCAAAATTGCTCAAAGGGCTATGGAGACTCTTTCATATTCTTCGGGAGGTCTTAAACCCAATACAGACGGAACGGCATTGTCTCTCAAGGAGCGCATGGCGGAGGACGGAGTGGATATATCAGTTGTTCATTCCATTGCCACAAATCCCGGTCAGCAGAAAAATGTGAACGATTTTGCAATGGAACTAAACGATGACAGTTCCCTTTTTGCGTTCGGATCCGTGCATCCCGATTCCGAGGATGCGCTCACGGAACTGGAGAGAATAAAAGAGGGAGGGTTAAAAGGGGTTAAATTTCATCCCGAATACCAGAACTTCTATGTTCACGACCCCAAGATGTTCCCCATATACAAAAAGATTTCTTCTCTGGGGCTCATCACTCTTTTCCACGCAGGGCACGACTTCGGTTTCAAACCGCCCTATCACTGTATGCCCGACCATGCACTGGAGGCGATGAAGCACTTTGATTCTCCGGTCGTTCTGGCACACTGGGGAGGTCTTGGTTGCGGAGAAGAAGTCATAGAGAAACTTTGCGGAGAGAATGTGTGGTTTGATTTGTCTTTCGGTTACGGTGCAATGCCAAGGGAAGTTGCAAAGGAAATAGTGCGGAAACACACGGCGGACAGACTTCTTTTTGGCTCCGATATGCCTTGGCACAGACCAAGATGGGAAATGAGGCTCATAGACACTCTGGAACTTACAGAGGAAGAAAGAGAAAAGATATTTTTTAAAAATGCCAAAACTCTTTTGGGTATTTAGTGTCTATTACCTTGACACAACGGTGGTTTTTGAGGTATAGTATATTATATATAAAATTTTCATTCACGGAGGACTTGAAGTATGTTAGTATCGGCAAGAGAAATGCTTTTAAAAGCAAAGGCAGGAAAGTATGCGGTAGGTCAGTTTAATATAAACAATCTGGAGTGGGCAAAAGCCATTCTCCTTACTGCGCAGGAGCAGAATTCTCCCGTTATTCTCGGTGTTTCTGAGGGGGCGGGCAAGTATATGTGCGGTTACAAGACAGTAGTCGGCATGGTAAAAGGTATGATTGAGGAACTCGGCATTACCGTTCCTGTTGCAATCCATCTTGACCACGGCAGTTACGAACACGCACTCAAGGTTATAGAAGCAGGTTTCTCTTCTGTAATGTTTGACGGTTCTCACTATGACATAGAAGAAAACATCGAAAAAACCAAAGAAATCATCAGAATTGCAAACGAAAAAGGCATATCCGTTGAAGCAGAAGTCGGCGCCATCGGCGGTGAGGAAGACGGTGTTGTCGGCGGCGGCGAAGTTGCAGACGTTGCAGAATGCAAGATGATTGCAGACCTCGGTGTAGATATGCTTGCAGCAGGTATAGGCAATATCCACGGCAAATACC
>JAZNJU010000075.1:0-4040 GCA_045578205.1 Clostridia bacterium
GTAGTTTTTCTCTCAGCAGTATGGAACTTAAATTGTCGGATGTTGTATTTTATGACAGCACCAACACAAGGATAACAAACCTTGCTGATATAACAGATGTAGATTATATGGACTGCACTATAACAAACGATTTTTCTTATCCGATATCCTATGAAATAATTGTTGTAATAAGGGATTCTAAAAAGGGCAACGTAAAGCACACCATGACACAGAGTGAGACCGGCAGTGCCTCAGCAGGAAATCACAATTACAGAATCGGATTAATTTCGCCGGAGCAGTACACTGCGGATGATGAAATATGTATCTTCCTGTGGGACGGCTCGGGTACACTAAAGCCTCTGGCAAAGAAAAAACTTATTAAGTAAAGGAGTGTGTATGATATGAAAAAAGGGTTAATAAGAAAACTTATTGCCGTACTTACGGCAGGCTTGATGTTATGCACACAATTTCTTTTAGTACAAGCCGACACTGTACAAAGCGATAAGATAGTTTTTCATGTAAGTCCATCGGGAAACGATTCGAACAAGGGTACTGAATCTGCTCCTTTTGCTACTGTTGCAAGAGCGAGCAAGGCAGTCAGCGCAGTTTCTCACAAAAACATACCTGTGGATGTTATTGTTCACGCAGGTACGTACCGATTAAACAGTACAGTGGATTTAACCGGTGAAACTGCAGGGGGTTCCAAAAATGCCGCAGTTACTTACAAGGCGGCAGGGGATGGCGAAGTAATCTTCAGCGGTTTTAAAACTGTGGATGTAAACAAGTTTACCAGGGTTACAGATCCCGAAATGCTGGAGCGTTTCAAAGAGGACGCACTTCCCCACATAGGCGCTGTAAAACTTGGCGAGCAGGGTTTTAACCGCGACGACCTCGATATGCTTCTCGGCAAGAGCCGTGACCGTTCTGTGCCCGATACATTAGAACTTCTGGTTATGCGTTTAAACGGCAAGGAGCAGTATCTTGCACAGTACCCCAACTATGGCGAGTATGATACTATAAAGGAAGTTATAAATAAAGGTAAGACCTCCGCAACCTCAACGGCACCCGGAGCCACCTTTAAATATTCAAACCCCAACATAAGCAGATGGAAGGATCCCTCCACTGCCATTGTAAAAGGTTTTATGGGCTGGGTTTTCCTTGAGGAATGGAGCGGTGTTGAATCCGTAAATCCTCAAAACAAAACTATTACATTGAAGCACCACACCAAGCCCGGTGTACAGCCCGGAAGAACCTGGAGAATTCTCAATGTGGCAGAAGAACTCGATGTTCCCGGTGAGTATTTCATTGATTTGAATACAATGACACTGTATTTCTATCCTCCATACAAAATTTCAAAAGACGATGTTCTGGAGATAGGTGTTACAAAAGATTCATATTTCAACCTTTCCGAGACAAGCAATATCACTTTCGACGGATTTAAGTTTGAAGGTTTCAGGCTTTCCGGTGAAGTAGTGGGTATGTTTACTTTGGAAAATTGTGACAATATCGAGATAAGAAACTGTATCTTCTCCCACAACGGAGGAGGCAGCGGTGTTATTATCAAGTCCAGCAAGAACACACTTGTGGAAGCCTGCGGTTTCTACAACTGCGGTTCCCTTGGTGTTACCTTGTATAACAACAAGCATACCTTTGCTGACGATTACCCAAACCTTGAGCATGATAACAATATCATACGAAACAATCATTTCTACAATGTCGGTACAGAAAATATCGAAGGTGCAGGCGGAGCGGTGAGCCATTATGTTACTGCACATTATCAGAACAATGCCGCAGTGGGAAATGTAATAAACAACAATCTGATACATAGAATTCAGGGAATGCTCAGTATTCAGTACAATGGTACCGAATATGATATAAGTTACAACGAAATTGCAAACGGCATGAGAGTACTTGCCGACTACGGACTGATTTACTCAGGCAGCCGCGTATACCCTCTGGGGACAAAAGTTAATTACAACTATCTGCACGATTACGGTTCTGCACTTGACGATTCGTATGCGGTAAACGGAATTTACTTCGATGACTGGCTCAGCGGTCAAACTGCAGAGAGCAATATCATCGTGCCGAATTCCAAAAGCGCAACCAACGGTCTCTTAGCAGTTGGTGCTTTCCATAACATAAAAAACAATATTCTTGCAAACAGTGCTACCGGTCTTTCCGTAAGTTCACGAACCACTAAAGTATCGGACAACTCAACTCTTGCAAACTTGGTAAAAGGTTTTGGAAGCCTTGCAGAGCCTCTGGCAAAGAAGTATCCTCAGTTTGCACAGATACCGCAGATGGTTGAAACGGTAGGAGGCGTCTTCCCCACAATAGGCAATACGGTTACAGGTAATGTAAGCGTGGGCGCACCGAACAGGGTTGCCGATCTTGTGAAAGAGTACGGTACTGTGGAAAACAATGTGGATACAAACGATATATCAATATTTGTAGATCCCGATAACCACGACTGGCGTATAAAGGCAGATGCAGCAAAAGAACTTAACCTTGACGAGGGCGTTATTACAGATGCAAATTTCGATATGGATAAGATAGGTATTCAAAAGGATGTATGGGATATCAAAAATCCTTTTGAGTCTTTCAGACAAGTGTATCCTGCAAACGGCGATGATTCCGTATCATCGAAAGACGTGACGATTCATTGGGAGCCTGCACTTTTTGCCGACGAGTATGACTATGTACTTGCTACCGATCCGGAACTTAAGAACGTTGTGGCAGAGGGAACCACATATTTTGAATATGCCAAGGTGGGCGACCTTGAGCCCGGTCAGAGTTATTACTGGAAGGTAAAGGCGCGCAATGTTACAAAACAACTCGGCGGTGAGTGGGAGAGTGAGGGTGTACCGTATCTCTTTACCATAAGAAACTTTGAAGAAGTGGATAAGAATTTCCTGGGTGTTGCCATTGAAGCAGCAGACAAAACATTCAGCACAGTTCAAACAGAAAGTGATGCTATAGGCGACTACAAGGTTGGCACTAAGGCAAAACTTAATTCTCTTCTTGAAGATGCGAAAACCAAATATCAGAAGTTCTCTACCACACAACAGCAGATAGACGCAATCATAGAAAAGTTAGAAAGCACCATGAACGGTCTTGGTTTATTCAGGAACATGGGCTATACCACAGTGGACACTTCGGATGCATCCAAGTGGGCTACATCTTCTGCGACCGCATCGATTACATCCGAGGACGGAGTATTGAAACTCAGCGGAGGCTCTACCGTATACTACACCGAGCCTGTACCAAACCACAATATGATGAAGTTTAAGACAAAGATAGATTTGTCCTCAGGCTGGGCAGCGTTTGCACTTCGTAAAAATCAGCCTGAAGCACATGTGTGGACGGGAAATCAGTATATGATTGCAGTAAAACCCGACATATTTGAATTCCAGAAGTACAATGCCGGCGCTTCCGTAACGGGAGTTATAGAAACTCATCCCAACAACGGCATAATAGATAACGAAAAGTGGAGTGAGGTAGAATTCTATGTTACCGATGTAGAGGGCGGAGTACACATCCTCTTTAAAGTAGACGGCGAAACAATATTCGACTACTACGATACCGAGACACCGCTCTATGCGGACGGCTACTTCGGTATAAGACCTGCCGCATCTTCTACCGTAACACAGATAATGGCATCCGACGATGTACCCGAGGGTTACTATACACCTCCTGCGAACTTTTCTGACAGAGGAAAGAGTATGATATACACCCCCGAGTCTGCGGAATGTGAATATGACGGAAGATGGACTTCGGTCGGAAGCAGTGAAAAAGGTTATAACGAAAAGGGCATAAGGGTTACAAGCAATAAGGATGTTACCGTAAAATACACCATAGCAGGTACACGTACAGACAACGAAATGCTCTGGTACTGGCATGAGCCTCTTGAAGACGGCGATAAAAACACCACCCTCACGGTTAAGTACAACTACGACGGTACAGGTGATGAAGTTTATACACGAAATATAGATTTCACCGCAGGTGAGCCCGGTTGGGTTGCAATCGGTGCATTCCCGTTTGTAAGTTTCGCCGGAAACGGC
>JAZNJU010000076.1:0-23659 GCA_045578205.1 Clostridia bacterium
GGTAAAGGAAGCAGTGTAGAGTGCACTTGAAATAAGGTGGAGAGGAGTTAGTCCCTCTGCTTTTTTAACACCTGTAAAAACAATGCCTCGCGGACAGACTTCGTTTATCCTTTCAAGGAGCGAAGATGTGTCTGGGTCCTCTGTGAACTCTGCCTCCAGACAGTCGCACACGGTAGTGGTGCCCACAGAAAGGGGCAGACCGATTGTCATTACCATATGCGGATTGAAACCCTCGGAGTATTTAACGGGCAGGTTTGCTCTGCGGAATATTCTCACAACAGTACGCAGAAAGTCCAGATGCGATATAAATTTCACTTCGTCTCCCTGGCTGTAGCAAAATCTGTATTTACTCAAAACACACACCGCCTTTAAAACAATTTGCACCGCAGTTTGAACACTTCTCACGGCAGTTTGGTGTTACTTCGCCCTTTTGTGCTTTTTGCGCCTCTTTCACAAGGAAACTCTTTTTTACTCCCACGTCTATCATATCCCAGGGGAGAAT
The DNA here is from genome assembly GCA_045578205.1 of Clostridia bacterium. GTDB lineage: Bacteria > Bacillota > Clostridia > UMGS1810 > UMGS1810 > RGIG8748. Next base: position 503 of record JAZNJU010000076.1, read on the forward strand.
TTCGTCAAAAGAACGCTCTCTTGTGTAGAACGCAGGGTCAAGACCGCACTCTTCAAAACACTCCATCCATTTTTCCATACTGAAGAACTCACTCCAGCCGTCGAAACGGATTCCTTTTTCGTGTGCTTTGATAAGCACTTTTGCAAGGCGTCTGTCGCCTCTTGCAAACACACCCTCAAGCACGCTTACGGGTGCCTCATGGTAGTTGTACTTTATTTTCCTAGATGTTATGCTGTCTTTAAGGGCATATTGTTTAACACGCAACTGCTCCATTGTGTCCTGTTTTGCCCACTGGAACGGGGTGAATGCCTTGGGTACAAAGGAAGACACGGAAAGAGTAATCCGCAGATTCGGGGCGCGCATATCTTTGGGGATATTGTTATATACTCTTTCCACTTTTCTTGCAAGGTCGCCTATTCCCTCCACATCTTCCAATGTTTCAAAGGGCAGACCTATCATAAAGTACAGTTTCAGGTTGCTGTAGCCTCCGCGGAACGCCATTTCAGAACTTGACATAAGGTCTTCTTCGGTAATTCCCTTGTTTATGACATCTCTCATTCTCTGGGTACCTGCTTCGGGAGCGAAGGTAAGGGAACTTTTGCGGACTTTGGAAACCTTGTCCATAAGTTCCATAGAGAAAGAGTCAAGGCGCAGAGATGGCAGAGCCATATTCATACGTCTTTTTTCGGTCATGTCAAGAAGAGCATCGGTAAGTTCCTTTAAAGAGCGGTAGTCTGAGGTGCTTAAGGAAGAAAGGCTTATTTCCTCGTACCCTGTTGAGTCTATGAGTGATTGAGCCTGTTTTATGAGTGTCTGTGCGCTTTTTTCACGTACGGGGCGGTATATCTGCCCTGCCTGACAGAAACGGCAACCGCGTATGCAACCGCGGAAAATTTCCAGCATTATTCTGTCGTGGACTATTTCCACAAAGGGCACCACAAATTTGTCGGGATAAAAAGCCTCGTCCAGATTTTCCACAACGCATTTGCGCACGGTTTTGGGTACAAAATCGAAGAGGGGTTTTATTTCTTTTACCGTGCCGTCTTCGTTATAGTCCACATCGTAGAAAGACGGGACATATATTCCGTCTATCTGCGACACCATTTTAAGGAATTCCTCGCGGGGAAGTTTTTCCTTTTTCCACTCGCGGTACACATCCATACACTTGTCCATTATGGCTTCGCCCTCGCCCAGTTGGAAGAAGTCCGCAAAAGGTGCCAGACACTCTGCACTGTAGGCGCAGGGGCCTCCCATCATTACAAAGGGGTCGCCCTCTTTTCTGTCCTTTTGGAGCAGGGGGACATTTGCAAGGGAAAGCATATTTAATATATTGGAATAACTCATTTCATACTGCAGGGTAAATGCAACAAAATCAAAGTCCGACACGGGGTCCATGCTTTCCAGACCGTAGAGGGGAATGTTATTTTCGCGCATTTTGTCTTCCATGTCTACCCAGGGTGCAAAAACCCTTTCACACCAGGTATCCTCCCTGCGGTTTAAAAGGGAGTAGAGAATTTTCATTCCGAGGTGGCTCATTCCCACTTCATACACATCGGGAAAACAGAATGCAACGCGGATATCCACTTTCGATTTGTCTTTGATTACGCTGTTTAGTTCCCCTCCCGTGTAACGCGCGGGTTTTTCCACGCGGGGGAGGATGTTTTCTATCTTTTGTTTAAGCATTGTATCAATCCTTTTAATGTTTTGCCTTATTTTGATTTTTCAAAATCTACATAATATTATACAATACATTTTATCTTTTTTCAATACATTCTCCAATAGTTACGGTACTGTTTTTCAAAACACATTCCAGAAGTTTGTTCTGGTGCAGAAGACCCTTTTCTTTGCCGTCCTCGGTTACCGAGATAATCATTGTGTATGACGGACTTATAATGTCCACCATACATATGGCGTTGCTCGTGCTTTCGGCACAGATGCGTTTCACAGGAGGTTTTGACACAATTTCCCCTGTGAGAACTCTTTTTTTAAGACACATAACAAGTTCTTTTTCGTGGCGGATGTTGTACATCATAAAAGACCCTGCCATAAAATAGGATATGTTTCCCCCTGCCGAAAAGAAAATGTGGATACCCCAAATCATAATTAAAAGTGACAGAGTAACTGTTATTTTTATCATATGCTCAAAGCCCCTCACCAGACCGCACCTTGAGCAAAGAAAGGATTTCAGTATTATTCCCCCGTCCAGAGGCAGAGCAGGAATAAGATTCAGAAGACCGTCTGCCAGGTTTGCAAGTGCAAAAAGTTCCGAGGCGTTTTTGGACATGAATTTTTCAGTAAACGGACAAAGAGCGAGGAGAAAAAAATTCATCATTGGACCTGAAACAGAAACTGCAAACTGCATGGCGTTGTCGTGCATAATGGGGGTGGAGGCTGTGAGCCCCCAGGGGAGGGCTTTTATACCGAGCACCTCTATTCCCAGTGCCCTGCAGGCTAAAAGATGGGCGCATTCATGAAGAAGAACAGCAATTCCCACGGCAAAAATCCACTCGAATGAGAAAAACATTGCCCACAGGGAGAGCATAACAGAGAATTTGATGCAGGGCTTCAAAAAAGTCACCTTTCTTCAAAATTTACAAAATCTTCGGGATTTACGCTTTTGCCATTGACTTTTATTTCAAAATGCAGGTGAGGTCCCGTGGAAATCCCCGTGGAGCCTACTTCGCCGATTTTAATTTGCGGAGAAACATATTCACCGCTTGTGACGGCAATGCTTTTAAGGTGGGCATACACGGTAGTTATGCCTCCGCCGTGCTCTGCAACCACGTAATTTCCGTTGGCGTTGTCGAATCCCGTTCCTTTGACATGGCCGGGATAGGCGCACACCACCGTATCGCCCTCGTTTGCACCGATGTCTATGCCTGTGTGCAGAGCGCTTTCACCGTTTATGGGATGTATTCTGTCCCCAAAACGCGAGGTTATGTTGCCCTCTGCAGGGATGCACCACTTTGCTTCTTCTGTTACAGTTTCGGCAGACGGTACTTTTTCCTCTGCCTCATTCGTGTCCTGCTTTGCGTTTGCGGTCTTTTCTATTTTCGGTTTTTTTGTTTTGAACTTTTCCGATGTCACATCCACAAAGCCAAGGTATGAAGATACGGTTTTGCTTGCTTTGCTGCCGATTTTGTCAATGAAACCATCCAAAAGCAAATACCATTTTTCAGGCGGAAAGGTTTCCCTTAGATATCTGCTTATGCTTTCTTTGGGAACAAAAAAGGAAGATATAATAAATATCCCCATAATGGAAAAAGATACAATGCTCTGACGGATTATCTTTGTTTCTGCGGGGATTTTCTTCTTTGGGGTTTTTATTTTGTAACGGCGGTTCCGTCTGGAATATCGGGGATAGATGGAAATCACTTCCTTATTTCAGTATATCCTAATTTTATGCGGAAATAAGGAAAATATGAGAGTGGGTTATGGGATGAATTCCTGAAATAAAACCCCAGACACCACGGTGTCTGGGGTTTTCGCTTGTTTTTGCTCTGCAAAATCGACAAAATGCTTGAGGGAATAGTGAAGAAGTAATAAGTAAAATCGACAAGTCTCCGAAGATTCTTGTCGATTTTGGCGACCGAGAAGGGGCAACGTATGCTCCGCATCCGCCCTGCTTGTCCACCCAAGCCTGCGGCTTCGGTACCGGACTGCGCATCTTTTTGCTAAAAACAGTCCACCGGACTGTTTTCTTAACGCAAAAACCCTCTAAGCAGTTGCGTCAGTATCCAAACCCGTTTTGGGTGCGTGTTTTTACGTCACTGCATCGTTAAAATACTCGCAAATGCGTCAGCATTTACTGCGTTTTTGCCTCGCATTGACGCAAAAACACAGCACCGAAAATTCTTTGAACCAAAAACAAGATAAAATTGTTCGTTTTTCGAGGCGACAGGTTGCAGGAATACTGACGTATTTCAAGACCGACAACAAAGAAAAACGGCTATTTTACTTGTTTTTGGCGAGTTCGGATACTAACGCAACTGCTTCAGGCTTCGAGCCCCTTTTATCTTAATGCAAAACAAAAAAGACATCTTGCGATGTCTCTTTTGTTTTGGCGACCGAGAAGGGGCTCGAACCCTCGACCTCCAGCGTGACAGGCTGGCATTCTAACCAACTGAACTACTCGGCCAAAATATGAAATTTTTCTACACAGCGTATTATATCATTTAGTTTTTCGTTTGTCAACGATTTTATTCAAAGTTTCGGTAAATAAAGTTCTGTAAACTAATTGTAAAAAAATGGACATCTAATTATTATTGACGGGAAGAAATATTAATGATATTATTATAATAACTCAGTATCTAAATTTTCAGATACAAAATGAATGGAGGTTTTTTAAATGAAAACTATGAAGCGCATAGTTGCAACATTTGTAGCAGTACTCATGATTGCAACTACACTTCTCACAGTGAACGTTTTTGCAGACGCTGTTACATTCCCCGATGTTGCAGATGATTATGTTTACAAGAATGCAATATATTCACTGGTGCAGAAAGGCATCATCAATGGTATACAGCAGGAGGATGGCACATTCATCTTCAAGCCTGATGCTACTATCACAAGAGCAGAATTTGCCAAGATGATAACTGTTGCTCTTGCAGGTAACGTCACACTTACTGAAAAGACAGACAAGTTCCCCGATGTTGCAGACAGCCACTGGGCAAATACATACATTGCCTATGCGGTTAAGGCAGGCATCATCAACGGACGCGACGACGGTACATTCCGTCCCGAAAACCCTGTTACATACGGCGAAGCAATAAAAATGCTCGTTTGTGCAAAGGGCTACGGTTCCCTCTATGCACAGGCACAGATGCAGGGACAACCCTGGTACTTTGGCTACATTAAAATAGCAAACGACATCAACCTCACAAAGAGCGCACAGGCTCTTGGCGATGCACAGGCTCCCAGAGGTATGGTTGCCCAACTTATCTACAACATGGATTACACCAAAAAAATTGATGTAACTACACCCGGCGACGGCCCTGAAATCGACCTTGGCGAAGATGATGAATACGAAGAAGCCAGCGGCGTGGTTGTTGCTGTTGTAGACACCAGTCTCACAGGTGAAAACTACGGTCTTAACAAGTTCCAGATTATGATAGACGACACAGTATACAACGTTGGTAAAAAACTCACTGTAGATTCTTTCTATGATTATCTTGGCGTTATGATTGACTTTGAATACAGCGAAGACAAGGATATTCCTGTCATTGAGAGAGTTACCGAATTTGGCAGAAATGAATCTGTTACAATACAGGCTGAAGACATCGATAGTGTAAAAGACGGTGTTATCGAATACTATGAAAGCGAAAACGCAAGAAAAACTACCGAAGCAAAACTTGCAGATGACCTCTATGTAATATACAACGGTCAGGGTGTGGCACAGAAAGATATTACAAATTCTTTCATTGAAAAGTATTTTGATATCGAATGCGGTGAAATCAGACTGGAAAACAACGATGGCGGCAAAGATTATGAAATTGCTTACGTTACAAGTTACGACACCTACTATGTAACAGGTAGAACTGTCAACAAGGATCTCTACACATTCACTGATTCCTATGCTTCAAAGAGTGTAACTCTTGAAAATGACGAAGATTCTTGTGTTGTATACAAGGTAGCAACAGCCGGCGGCGAAAAAAAACAAAGCACAGTTACCGGCATAAGTTCCAGCAAGGTTGTACTCAGCGTGGCAAAACCTCTTGGTAATGGTGTGGCGGAGGCAATCGTTTCCACAGCAACACTCAAAAACGCTGAAGTTGACGAAATGTCCGGATACGATGAAATAACAATAGACGGAAAAGAATATAAACTTTCCAGATACTATGAGGAACTTTTAGAGAAAGATTCCGACACTTACAATTTCAAGGTTGGAGACAGAGCAACTTTCTACCTTGACTATGCAGGCCGCATAGTATTTATGACAAAGTCCGAAAGCACAGATCCCTATGCGTATGTTCTCGGATTTGATACAGGAAGCGGCATTAACGGTACTAAGTCCATAAAACTCTTTGCTGTTTCAGGGTCTTCTGCAACCACTGTTATCTATCCCTTAAAGAGTACAGTAAGGGTTAACGGTTCTTCCGAGGATGCATCTTCTGTTGCAGGAATTCTCAAAGATAACGCAGATACAATCAATGCAAAAATGCCGTCCAAGAACATTGAAAATGGTGAGTACGGACAACTTATTAAGTACACAACCACCACTATAGACGGCGTTGCACACATCTCCGAAATCTACACAATAGATTCCGATGACCTTGAAAACGGCGACATCGTTCCCGGATTATTTAAGACAACTTCCGACGGTAACAAAGAAGCATTCTCCGACGGTAACAAACTCACATACAATTCTTCTTCTTCCAAGTCATTTACAGTTGGCGGTTCAGACCAGTTTGTTATTAACTCCTCCACAGTTGTAATCCTTGTTCCTAAGGACAGAACAGATGAGGATGAATTCAAGAAGAGAACATCTTCCTACTTCTCCAACGGCAATTCCTATGTTGTAGAGCCCTATGATGTAACAGGTAACGTTGCCAAGGTTGTTCTTGTGTACACAACAGGTTCCAACGCTGCAACTGTATATTCAACTACAACACCTGTATTTATCCAGCGTATCGGCGGTGCTAAAAATGAAAAGGGCAAAGACGTCGACAAGATATATTACTACAATGCAGGCGACGAAGTGAACGAAAACAGCAAACCCAAGGAAATACTCACATCCGAAAAATATATTGCAGACGGAGTAATAGATTCCGGCGACATCGTTAAACTTGCAATAGATGATGGCGAAGTTACCAAGATTCAAAAGGTATTTGTTGACGGTGTTCTCTATGACTACACCGACGGTTCACCTTTTGAAACATTCAAGGCTACAGGAAATATGATTACGCACGCAAAGGATTCTTCCTCTTCCGAATATTACCAGGTAGTTTTAGGTACTGTTGACAGTATTGACGGTGAATCGCTTATGGTTGTTCCTCAGATTGTAGATAACAACGATGATTATAACGGTGATTGGAAACCATTCACAGTTGTAAACGATACCAGATTCTATATGTTTGACGCCGATGATTCTTCCTACTCCACACAGGCAGATCTCGGAAGCCTCAGCCCTGCAACAAACAACGGAAAAGTGGATGCAGTAAACGCTTCCAAGGTTGTACTTGTTAAACTTGGCACTTTAGAGGCTGTGTACATCCTCGATGCTTACAACTAATATTTAAACTTAAAATGGCTTTCGCGAATGCGAAAGCCATTTTAGACTGTTGAAAAAGAACGCACCGCAAAGTGAAACAAAAGTAACACTCACAGACAAAGCGCTTTATCTGTGAGTGTTTTAATTTAAGGTTGCTTTTGGCACAAATGCCAAAAGACAGGATTTTATACACTTTGCTTACTTCGTCATCGCTCATTGCCGTACCTTTGTACTGCCTTCTTCGCGATTCCTCGTCTGCGTTCATTTTCATTCGTCTATCAGCGTGTCGGATTTATCGACACGCTGATATGGCTTTCGCATATGCGAAAGCCATTTTTTGTATATTGAAATTTCTTTGGGGCAAAATACCAAAGAGGTGACGATATAGATGATAAAAGCGGCAATGTTCGACGCAAAACAATACGATATTGATTCCTTTGAGTCTTTGAAAAACGATGATATAAAGATAAAATATTTTGATACAAAACTAACTGAAGACACTGCATATCTTGCCAAAGGATACGATGCGGTCATAGTGTTTGTAAATGATGATGTAAATGACAAGGTAATAGATATTCTGGTGTCTCTGGATGTGAAACTAATTGCCCTGCGCTGTGCCGGATTTAACAATGTAAATCTCAAATCCGCCTTGGGCAGAATTCCTGTAATAAGAGTTCCTGCATATTCACCGCACGCTGTTGCCGAACACACCATAGGAATGCTTCTTACTTCCATACGAAGAATACACAAAGCATATATCCGCTCTAAGGATTTTAATTTCAGTCTGAATGGTCTCACGGGATTCAACCTTAACGGTAAAACTGTCGGAATAGTAGGCACGGGTAAAATTGGTAGGGTATTTGCGGATATCTGCAAGGGTTTTGGCATGAAAATCATTGCCTACGACCTGTACCCCGACGAGAGTTTGGGTATAGAGTATGGGCAACTGTCGGATGTTTTTGAAAAGAGCGACATTATATCCCTGCACTGTCCGCTCACCAAAGAGAACTACCATATGATAGATGAAAAAAGCATATCGCGCATGAAAAAGGGCGTGATAATAATAAATACCTCCCGCGGTTCTCTGATAGACGCGGAGGCTCTGCTTGAGGGGATAAAGACAAAAAAAGTCGGTGCCGCCTGCCTTGATGTGTACGAGGAAGAGTCCGAACTTTTCTTTGAAGACAACTCGGGTAGAATTGTCCACGACGATATTCTGGCAAGGCTCATCTCCATGCCGAATGTACTCATAACTTCTCATCAGGCGTTTCTTACGGAGGAAGCCTTGGGAAACATTGCGGAAACTACTCTTTGCGGACTTGAACGGTTTTTTGGAAATGGTAATCTCGAAAATGAAGTAAAGTACAAAAAGTGACGTATAAATACTACAAAGGCACGCCGTTTTGGCGTGCCTTTTTAATTACGGCATAATGCCGTCAAATGTATCTTTCAAAATATTTTCGCCTTTTTTTTCTATCACAAACCACTCGGTTTCTTCTTTTGCACTTTGTACCACTGCATAGCCGTCGTCATAGAATGAGGTGGCATATGCGTACGACGGCTCAATTTTCCATTTTCCGTTTTTGGCTATATAGCCATATTTCTTACCGTCCTTAACGCAGGCGATGGAATTTGAAAAGTCACTGGCAGCATCAAAGTCCGGCTCTATCTTCCATTTTCCGTTTTTGCCGATATAACCGAATTTGGTGTCTCCGTCCTCCAAGGCATAGGCAAGACCGTCCACAAAGTTTCCGACCAGTGCATAGTCGTTGTCAATTTTCCATTCGCCTTTTTTGTCGATAAATCCCCACTTGCCGTTTTTCTTTGCTGCGGCAAGGTTTTCGGAGAAGTCGTTTATTTCCTGAAAACGGGGTTTAACTGTCCATTTTCCTTTTTCATTTATAAAGCCCCACAGTTCATTTATATCTTTTGCTCTTGCAATTCCGTCATTAAAGGGCATTACTTCAAGGTAATCGTTGTCGATTTTCCATTCGCCTTTTTTGTCAACAAAACCCCATTTGCCGTTTTTCTTTGCGGGAGCAAGACCGTCTGCAAAGTTTCCGACATCTTCAAAGGTAGGTTTTATTACAAATTCACCTTTTTTGTTCACAAAGCCCCACTTGGAGGTGGAAGCATCTTTAACACCTGCAAGGGAATCGGAGAAACTCAACGCATCACCAAAGGAAGCCTTTATTTCCCACTCGCCTTTTTTGTTCACAAATCCCCACTTTCCGTTCTGAGACATAGCAATAAGACCGTCGGAAAACTCGGGGGCGCAGCCATTAAAATTGAACTTTGTGACTTCTTCACCTTTTCCTGTCATAAGACCGTAACTCGCAGGATTCTGAACAAACAGTTCGTCGCCCACGGGAGGCTCTTTTGCCACAATCATACCTTCTCCCGGGAGATATGCAAGAACATAGTCGGCATCTGCAATTGTTTTGCCTTTTTTGTCTATAATTCCGTACATTATTTCGCCCGTTTCTGTGTTTACCTCGTTGAATACAATCATATTGTCACAAAACAGGTTGTTCGCCTCTTTGTCCTTGCCGCCAAAAACAACGGTGAGTAATATAGCGAGAACAAGTATAACAGCCACAATGCCAATGGGTTTTGCGTAGCGCTTTGCCACACCGAAAATATCTTTCGGGCTGTCGGGAGCATCGGTTATTTCTTTAATATCACGTATTGATTCGCTTGCATTTTCCTCGGGGGAAACAGGGCCGTTTTCGTTTTCTTCAAATGGTGTATTTTCAAATTCAGACATAATAATCCTCCTTTTGTACATATACTATATACTAAATTTTATCATAAATAACATTATATGTCAAATCATGCAATCATAATGTAAACATAACAAAGCATAATGAGTGCATATAATTTAGCACTGGGAGTGGTATGTGTGAAGAAAGTATTTTTGATATGCGTATGTTTTTTGCTTGCCGTTTCACCGTCTATGGTTTGTGCGGTGGATATTTCGGCAAGTTCCGCCGTGCTTATTGACACCCGATACGGGACTGTGATATACGAAAAAAATTCATCAAATCAGATGACCATGGCAAGCACAACAAAAATCATGACCGCAATATGTGCCATAGAAGAGGGAGACCTTGACAGGGAATACAAAATAGATGACAGAGCAATAGGGGTTGAGGGTTCTTCCATATACCTTACAAAAGGTGAGACTCTCACTCTTCGCGAACTGGTGTACGGTCTTATGCTGAATTCCGGAAACGATGCGGCTGTAGCCATAGCCTTTGCCGTGTCGGGTTCGGTGGAGGATTTTGCATCGCTTATGAACGAAAAAGCCGCTAAGATAGGTGCAACGAACACAAACTTCAAAAACCCCAACGGTCTTGACGAAGAGGGACACTACACCACCGCATATGACCTTGCAAAAATCACTGCATATGCCATGAAAAACCCCGAGTTCAAAAAAATTGTTTCTACATATCAGACCACAGTGAAAGGCCCCGAGGGAAAGAGGTATCTTACAAATCACAACAAACTTTTAAAGCGTATGGAGGGGTGTGTGGGGGTTAAAACGGGATTTACCAAAAAGTCGGGCAGGTGTCTTGTGTCTGCTTGCGAAAGAGACGGGGTATCTCTTGTGGCGGTAACTTTAAACGCTCCCGATGACTGGAACGACCATATGAACATGATGGATTACGGATTTTCGGCTGTGACAAACAAAACCGTTCTCGCACAAGGCGAATATATGGGATGCGTGAATATAAAAAACGGTACAAAAAAGAAGATTGACGTTTTGTGTCAAACTTCTTTTTCAATTCCCGCAGTTTCGGGAAAAAAGTATGTAACCTTGTATGAAGTGCCCGAAGCCCGGCAGGCACCCGTAAAAAAAGGCGATGTTCTGGGGCATGCAATGGTGTATATGGACGATATCCTTATTGACAAGGTGCCCGTTGTTGCTTCCTGCGATGTTTCAGAAGTTCACAAACGGACAGTTTCGGAAAGCCTTGGTATGATTACAGGCTGTTTTCTGGGAAAATAGCCTCGCAGCGGTATATCGGCTGGCCGAGATTTGTGAAGTTGGTTTCGTATTCTGTCATAACATTGCCCTCAAACTTGCTGTTGTGGAGGTCAAAGGTGATGTTTTTTAAGCGAAGACCGTAATCGGAAAAAGAATTCAGCGAAAACTCAAAAAGTTTCTGGTTGTCGGTTTTAAAGAAAATCGAACCATTGGGTTCCAGCCACTTTTGGTACATAGCAAGAAAATTTCCGTGGGTCAGGCGTCTTTTTGCATAACCGCTTTTCTTCCACGGGTCGCAGAAGTTTATGTAGATAACCTCGCACTTGGTTTTGCTCTCAAGACACGCAAGATTCATAACGTCGCCCTCAACAAATTTCACATTGGTAAGGCCGGCGTTTTTTATTTTTTCCAGAGCGAGGACAAGCACGTCGGAACATTTTTCCACCGCAATGAAATTGATGTCGGGATTTTGCATGGCGGTTTCCAGTATGAACTTGCCTTTTCCGCAACCTATTTCTATACGAAGCGGTTTGCCATCTCCAAAGACTGCCTTGATGTCTCCGCTGTAATCTTCAATATTTGTTATAAGAAGTTCGGAGCACGCCTCTATGCGCTCTTCCCTGTGTTTTTTTCTTCTCATTCTCATATCATAACTCTCCTAAATTAAATTAATTAAATAATATCATCTTATTGAAGTTATTTCAAGTACAAATGAATTTCATATTGAAATATATGGCAATATAAAGTATAATTATAATAGGACATTTTTGGTATTGGCGGTGAAAGTATGGAAGAAATGCGACTGCAAAAATTCCTTGCCCTTTGCTCTGTTTCCTCAAGACGAGGTGCCGAGGAAATCATAAAGCAGGGCAGGGTAAAGGTAAACGGTGAGACGGTAAGCGAAATGGGTGTCAAAATTTCCTCTGCCGACATCGTAACCGTTGACGGAGAGGTAATAAAAAAGGAAGATAAAAAGATATACATTATGCTGAATAAACCCACAGGTTTTCTCACAACGGTGAGCGACGACAGAGGACGAGCCACTGTTATGGACCTTGTGGAGGACATTCCCGAGAGGATATACCCCGTAGGCAGACTTGATTACAACACAGAGGGACTTATAATTCTCACCAACGACGGGGAACTGGCATATTCTCTCACTCACCCCAAGTACGAAAAGGAAAAAGAGTATGAAGTACTGGTAAAGGGTATAGTGTACCATGGGGTTACGGAAAAACTGGAAAAAGGTGTTTATATAGACGGCAGAAAAACGGCTCCTGCCAAGGTGGAAGTGCTGGAGCACCGCAGAAATTCATCGGTACTTAGAATGTGTATTCACGAGGGCAGAAACCGACAGATAAGAAAAATGTGCGATGCAGTAGGCCATAGCGTAATTGCATTAAAGAGGGTCAGCGTGGACGGCATAGAACTGGGAAATCTTGATACAGGAAAATGGCGTCACCTTACAAAAACAGAAGTGGAGAGATTAAGATATGCTTACAATAAAGATAGAAGAAAAGCCTCAATCGACAGCAGATGAACTCAAAATACAAGTCCCCCAAAACAGTATCCTTATGTCCATGAAAGACGGCGATACCGTAATGGGCGCGGGAGTAATGACAATATTTGAGGATTATGCTGAGATAAACGGAATATATGTAAAAGAAGAATTCGATGACTTTTCCCTGCGTTTCGGAATTGGAAAATCGCTTCTCAATGTCATAGACCTGCGCGGAGTAAAAGACGTGGTTGCTCCTCTTTCACTCGGAGAGAGGCTCCTTACTGCATTGAGATTTAAAAAAACAAGCATTTTAGGAGACAAAATCCCACAAAATCTTGCAAAATTTGAAAATTATTTGAATTTGAACGGATATTTCGATACGAATTGTTCAAATTGCACAAAGGAATAAAAGGAAATATGTAGAATTATTCAAATAGGGGTAAAGTTGGAGGGTTTGTAAAAAATCGTTTGAGTTTTTTACAAACCCTTGGGAATAGGAAAAAAGAGGCAGAATGAGCAAACTGAGCCAAATCAAGGCTTTATGCCTCAATTTGGGGTACAAAGGTACGTCGAGAGGCGAAGTTTGCTTATAGCAAAAAGGCAAAAAAGCAAAGAAAAAGGTCTAAAAAAGACCTTTTTCAACTTATTCATTAAAACTATTAGGTTTATGACCTGTTTTTTTAGTGATTAATAGTTTCATTACTGCCTTTTTGCGGTCTGGACTTTTTTTACAGTCCCCTTTCACACGTTTTAATTTAAAGGATATAAGTTTCGTCGAAAGGAGGAAAATCATGAGTATTGCATTTGTATGTATCATGGGAATAGCAACAGTGTTTATAGGCCTTGTATGTCTTATCTTCATTATAAAGATAGCAAACGCTGTGTGTGACATTTTAGCCAAGGGAGAAAAAAGCAACAACGTGCAGTCTGCTCCCGCTCCCAAAAACCAGGCGAATGTACAAAACCGGGCAACCGCTCCCATAACCAACAAGCAGGAGATTATTGCAGGGGTTTGTGCAGTAATAGCAGAAGAACTCGGAACAGAAGTTTCCAATATCAGAGTAACATCATTCAAAAAACTTTAATGAAACTATTTTAAGGAGAGAAGTATTATGAAAACTTACAAAGTAAATGTGAACGGAACAGAATATGCAATTTCCATAGAACTTATGACAGAAGACGAAGCAAAAGCAGCAAAGAAAGCAGCCCCCGCACAACAGGCACCCTCTCAGGCACCCGCTGCTCCGGTGTCTGCACCTGCAGGCGAAGGTACATCTGTTACAGCACCTATGCAGGGAACAATCCTTTCCGTTAAGGTAAAAGAGGGCGACAGCGTTTCCAAGGGACAGGTTCTCTTTGTGCTTGAAGCAATGAAGATGGAAAACGAAATCATGGCAGGCAGCGACGGTGTTGTTACATCTGTTTGTGTTTCTGACGGTGCTTCCGTTTCCAACGGTACAGTTCTTTGCACAATAGCATAATTTTATTAGCGGAGGAAAAGAACGATGACTAAAAGAATATTTTCCGTTCTTCTTCTTGTTGTAGTTCTTCTTACAAGTTTCAGTGCTTTTGCAGCAGACAGCGCAGATGCCAAGGAACATATTTCCCTAAAAGAAGAGTATGCAAAAGTTATAGAGGATTATGACGCAGAGGAACATAAGATATACGTTACAAATGTAAAATTTGATGCAGATAACGATGTTATTAATTTTGACATTGTAAATAATTATGACAAAAAATACGCTGTGTATTTTTTGATGGAATGTGATGAGAATTCTTATTTCGGAGTAAAAGATCTGAGAATAATCGGAATCAATGACAATGAACTTGTGCTTGAACCGAAAAGCCGAAAGACATTTACCGAAAAACTCGTTTCGGATGATTATGAGGACGGTATCGGTATCAACTTTATATTAGGTTACCAGAATGCGGAAGTTTATACAATGCACGATGCTCAGAGCGATGATTCTGATGCAAAATATGTTTACTACGAAGATGTTATGGGCAAAAACTCCAAGCAGACTTCCGGAGATGCTGTGGTAAACTTCTTAAAGCAGACAGGCTTCTGGAAGATAATCGAAACTATCAACTGGCAGTCTCTTGTTATGATACTTATTGCCTGTGTTCTTATCTACCTTGCTATCGTCAAGAAGTTTGAGCCCTTGCTCCTTCTTCCCATAGCATTCGGTATGCTCCTTACAAATCTTCTGGGAGCGGATATGTACCACGAAGAGATTTTTAAGGGCGGTCACATAGACTGGCACACTCTCGGCGGTCACGGCGAAATAGCGCCCGGACTTGTGGATTACCTCTACCTTGGTGTTAAACTTGGTATCTATCCCTGCCTTATCTTTGTGGGTGTCGGTGCCATGACAGACTTTGGTCCGTTAATCGCAAATCCCAAGAGCCTTATTTTGGGTGCTGCTGCACAGATTGGTATTTTTGCAACATTCATAGGCGCATGTCTCCTCGGATTCACACAGCCTCAGGCAGGCTCCATAGGTATAATCGGCGGTGCCGACGGCCCTACTGCAATATTCCTGACAAGCAAACTTGCTCCCGAACTTTTAGGACCCATTGCCGTTGCGGCATATTCCTACATGGCTTTGGTTCCGGTAATTCAGCCCCCCATTATGCGGGCTCTTACAACCAAGGAAGAAAGACAGATAGTTATGAAAGAACTGCGACCTGTCTCCAAAACACAGAAGATTGTGTTCCCCATAGTTACAACAGTATTTGTGGCTCTCCTGGTTCCCTCTGCGGCTCCTCTCGTTGGATGCCTTATGCTCGGTAACCTCTTAAAGGAAAGCGGTGTTTGTGAAAGACTTTCAAAGACAGTTCAGAACGAACTTATGAACATTGTTACCATTTTCCTCGGTATTTCCGTGGGTGCAACTGCAACTGCTTCCACATTCCTTACCTGGGAAACTATCAAGATTATAGTAATGGGTGTTGTGGCATTCGGTGTTGCAACAGCGTGCGGTGTGCTTATTGCAAAGTTTATGAATCTGTTCTTAAAGAACAAGATAAACCCCCTCATAGGCTCCGCGGGTGTTTCCGCAGTTCCCATGGCAGCAAGGGTTTCGCAGACTGTAGGACAGAAAGAGAATCCCTCCAACTTCCTGCTTATGCACGCAATGGGCCCCAATGTTGCAGGTGTTATCGGTTCTGCAATAGCGGCAGGCGCACTTCTCGCAATGCTGGGTTAATAGGAGGAAATCATTATGTCAAAATTATATATAACAGATACCATATTAAGAGATGCCCACCAGTCACAGGCAAAGACCAGAATGAAAATCGAGGATATGATTCCTGCTTTGGAACAACTGGACAAAATCGGTTACTGGTCTGTTGAGTGCTGGGGCGGTGCAACTTTTGATGCTTGTATGAGATTTTTGAACGAAGACCCATGGGAAAGACTGCGCACAATAAAGGCTCATATGCCCAACACAAAACTGCAGATGCTCTTCCGCGGTCAGAACATTCTGGGTTACAAGCACTATGCCGATGATGTTGTTGAAGCATTCTGCAAAAAATCCATAGAAAACGGAATTGACGTAGTAAGGGTTTTTGATGCGTTAAACGACCCCAGAAATTTAGAGGCGGCAATTAAGTATGTAAAAGAATACGGCGGTATGTGCGAAGCGGCAATCAGTTACACAACAAGCCCTGTTCATAATGAAGATTACTTTGTAAAACTTGCATGTCAACTTGAAAAAATGGGTGCAGACACAATCTGTATCAAGGATATGGCAAACCTGCTTCTCCCTTACGATGCGTACAGCCTCGTGAAGAAACTCAAGGAAAATGTATCCGTTCCCATACATCTGCATACACACAACACCGCAGGAACAGGCGATATGACAAACCTTATGGCATGTCAGGCAGGTGTTGACATTGTAGACTGTGCACTTTCACCAATGGCAAACGGCACGAGCAATCCCTCAACCGAGTCTCTTGTTGCCACATTAAAGGGTACCGAAAGAGACACAGGTCTTGACCTGGAAGAACTTTCCAAAGCGGCGGCACACTTCCGCGGTATTGCCAAGGAACTTACCGAAAGAGGAGACCTCGACCCCAAGGTTCTCGGAGTAGACGGAAACACTCTTCTTTATCAGGTTCCCGGCGGTATGCTCTCTAATCTTATGGGGCAGTTAAAGGACAACGGTGCTGAGGACAGACTCTACGAAGTTCTTGAAGAAGTTCCCAGAGTCCGCAAGGACTTCGGTTATCCTCCTCTTGTAACTCCCACAAGCCAGATTGTAGGTACTCAGGCAGTGCTTAACGTTCTCCTTGGTGAAAGATACAAGATGATAACAAAAGAGTCCAAGGGACTTTTAAAGGGCGAATACGGCACACTCCCTGCAGAAGTTAACGAAGAAGTGCGCAAGAAAGCAATAGGCGACGAAGAGGTTATTACCGTTCGTCCTGCAGACCTTCTCGGAAAGGAACTGGAAAAGTACACCCAAGAAGCAGGCGATCTTGCAAAATGCGAAGAAGATGTGCTTTCTTATGCGCTGTTCCCACAGGTTGCAAAAACATTCCTCGAGAACAGAGGCAAAAAACAAGAAGTAAAAGAAACAAATGAAGTAAGAACAATTTTTGTTCAGGATTTATCCTGAATGTGAAGAAAGGGACAGTGTCAGTGCGTTGGCTCTGTCCCTTTAAAAAGGAGAATTTTATGGCGGATTATATCATAAGAGCAGTAACGGACGACGGCAGTATAAGAGCCTTTGCCTGCATTACAAAAGACAGTGTAAACGAGGCTTTTTCCCATCACAAAACATCTCCTGTTGCAACTGCGGCACTGGGAAGAACTCTCACAGCAGCGGCAATGATGGGTGCAATGCTAAAGGGTGAAAACGACACCGTAAGCATACAACTTACAGGCTCAGGACCTCTTGGAAGAGTTCTTGCGGTATCGGACAGCAAGAGCCGAGTAAGAGGTTACGTGGACAACCCCATAGTGGATATGCCTCTTAATTCAAAGGGCAAACTGGATGTTGGTGCTGCAGTGGGTGTGGACGGTTTTCTCACCGTAATAAATGACATTGGCATGAAAGAACCCTATATCGGCAAAATTCCTCTTGTTTCGGGAGAAGTGGGGGACGACCTCACCAAGTATTTTGCAATTTCCGAGCAGGTGCCCTCGGCAGTGGGTTTGGGAGTACTTGTGGACAAGGATTACACCGTGAAGACAGCAGGCGGCTTCATAATTCAGGTTATGCCGGGTGCCACCGAGGATGATATAACAAAACTTGAAAATAACCTTGGTGCCGTAAACTCCGTAACAACTCTTCTGGATGAGGGAAAAAGCCCCGAGGATATATTGAAAATGCTCCTCTTTGGCTTTGAGTACCACATTACAGACACAATAGATACTTTCTACTGTTGCAACTGTTCAAAACAAAGGGTAGAAAAAGCCCTCATATCTATTGGAAGCGAAGAACTTTCCAAAATCATTGCAGAAGACGGAAAAGCGGAACTTTCCTGCCAGTTCTGCAGTAATAAGTATCATTTTTCCAAAGAAGACCTTGAAAAACTTGTTGAGGAGATAAAAAACAAATGATAAAGGCATGTCTTTTCGATTTGGACGGTACGCTTTTAGACACCCTAACCACAATTTCCCATTATGCAAACTGTGCACTTTCCAAGTTTGGCATAGAACCTATAGATAAGGATGAATACAAATACCTTGTGGGAAACGGGGCAAAAATACTTGTGGAAAGAATGTTAAAGGTTCGGGAGGCATATTCGGAAGAGAATTTCGAAAAAGTATATAATTTTTATATGGAATCCTATGATTCAAACCCCACATACCTCACAGAACCCTACGTCGGTATTGAAAAAATGCTTCTTTGCCTGAAAAATTTGGGAATGAAGACGGGTATAATTTCCAACAAACCCGACTATGCCGCAAAATCCGTCTGCAAAAGTAAATTAAGCGGGGGTCTGGTTGATTTTGTTCAGGGGCAGAAAGAGGGTATCCCCATAAAACCCGACCCTGCAGGCCCCATGGAAGTACTTTCTGTACTTGACATTTTGCCCGAAGAGACAATGTATGTCGGTGACAGCGGTGTGGATATGCAAACGGGGAAGAATCTGGGAAGTTACACTGTGGGAGTTTCCTGGGGGTTCAGAAGTGTGGAAGAACTCACAAAAAACGGTGCGGATGAAATAGTTTGTTCTCCTTTGGATATAATAGAAATTGTGAAAAAAATCAATAATATGTAAATATAAGAAATTTTTT
The DNA here is from genome assembly GCA_045578205.1 of Clostridia bacterium. Classification (GTDB taxonomy): domain Bacteria; phylum Bacillota; class Clostridia; order UMGS1810; family UMGS1810; genus RGIG8748. Next base: position 19,455 of record JAZNJU010000076.1, read on the forward strand.
TAAAAAATTCTCAAAAAGCACTTGACAATAACTAAAAAAAGAGTTATACTATCAAAGTCGCTATCGGCGACGAGTGTTTGGGAGCTTAGCTCAGCTGGGAGAGCATCTGCCTTACAAGCAGAGGGTCACAGGTTCGAGCCCTGTAGCTCCCACCATATGGCCGAGTAGTTCAGTTGGTTAGAATGCCAGCCTGTCACGCTGGAGGTCGAGGGTTCGAGCCCCTTCTCGGTCGCCACTTTGTTTTGCTGTTTTAAGTGTTAAGGCAGCAAAACAAACAATATGAAGTGTCTTTGGAATGCCTCTGTAGCTCAGTCGGTAGAGCAGGGGACTGAAAATCCCCGTGTCGGTGGTTCGATTCCGCCCGGAGGCACCATAGTTACACTTTTTATGCGGGAGTGGCTCAGTGGTAGAGCGTCACCTTGCCAAGGTGAACGTCGCGAGTTCGAATCTCGTCTTCCGCTCCACTATCAAGAGACGCGAATTGCGTCTCTTGATTTGCCAAAAAATAAGTATTCGGAATATTATCTTTAATACCCGAATACTTAATATATATGTAAGGCGCCATGGCCAAGTGGTAAGGCACAGGTCTGCAACACCTTTATTCCCCAGTTCAAATCTGGGTGGCGCCTCCAAAAATCGACAAGGTTTTTTAGAATCTTGTCGATTTTACTTATTACCTATTCACTCTTCACTATTCCCTAAAAATTCCTGTCGATTTTTGGGAAGTAATAGGTAATAGTGAATAAGGAATAAGTGGAAACTTGTATAATAAAAATGGACTACCAAAAGAGTGAAAATATGATATAATATTTTCAGTAATGAAGTGTGCCTGTGTCACATTAAGGAACGCTTTGCTTCATATTTGCCAAAGGCAAATGCTTTATCTTGACTAATAACCGCATTTTTTGTTATACTATGTATAAATAATGGTATTTTCAATTTGAAACGGAGGTATTAACTGTTATGGATTTTAATTGGTATCTGGCACTTTTGGTGGCTTTTGTTGTTGCGTTAATATTCCCCAACATCAAGATTGTTCCCCAGGCACATGAGTATGTTATTGAGTTTTTGGGAAAATACAAGACTACCTGGTCTGCCGGTATTCACTTCAAGGTGCCGTTTATAGAGAGGATTTCAAGAAAGGTCACTATGCAGGAACAGGTTCTTGACTCTCCTCCGCAGCCTGTAATTACAAAAGACAATGTTACCATGCAGATAGATACGGTAATATACTATGCAATTTACGATGCAAAACTCTATGCCTATGGTGCGGTAAATCCTATATCCGCTCTTGCAAACTTGGCGGCAACGACACTCAGAAACATTGTCGGCGAACTGGAACTTGACGGAACACTTACATCCAGAGATACAATCAACGGAAAAATGACGTCCATACTGGATGAAGCAACAGACAAGTGGGGCATCAAGGTAAACAGAGTGGAACTGAGAAACATTATACCTCCTGCCGAAATTCAGAATGCAATGGAAAAGCAGATGAAAGCAGAACGAGACCGAAGAGAAACCATGCTCCAGGCAGAGGGTCACAAAGCGGCTGCAATAACCCGTGCAGAGGGAGATAAACAGGCAATGATACTTGCTGCAGAGGGCGAAAGAGATGCCAAAATTGCCAGAGCCGAGGGTGAGGCAAGAGCAATCTATTTGTCCAAAAAGGCAGAGGCGGACGGTCTTGCCGCGCTGAAAGAAGCAGGTGTTGATGCCGCTGTTCTTGAACTCAAAAAATATGAAGCACTGGTCAATATGGCAAATGGCAAGGCTGCAAAGATTATCGTGCCTACAGATGCAGTTGAAATGACAAAATCCAATGTTGTATTTTCGGAAACGACAGGTCTTGGCGATAAGACAGACCCGGTAAATACTGTTGAGATTGAAAAGAAAAAAGCCGATCCTTGCTGTGAATAAAAACTTCAACACCCCCGTAACGGTTGTTCCGCTGCGGGGGTGTTTATTGTAAAAAAACATATATTTTTCGCAATAAAGCAAAACAATGCTTGAAAATAAGAAAATATTTTGTTATAATAACTTTGCACAAAAAATATTTGGGTATTTGTGCAAATATATTTACTTTTTTATGGTTTTTTAATATAATTAAATTAGAAAATAGGGGTGAATGGTCTTGGACGCAATTGATTACGAAATTTTGTCCTGTTTAAAAGAAAATTCAAGGGAAAACGCTACCAATATCGGTGCAAAAATCAACTTATCCACATCCGCTGTAATAGAACGAATAAGGAAACTGGAAAGTTCGGGTCTTATCAAAAAATACACTGCCATAATAGACCAGGGAATACTCGGCAGAGATTTGAGTGCGTTTATTACAGTCCGTCTGGAGCATCCGAAACACTATGAAAACTTTGTAAACAGAATTAAGGAAAACAATTCCGTTACGGAATGTTACTACATAGCGGGAGATTTCGATTTCATACTGAAAGTTGTGACAGACCGCAGAAAGAACCTTGAGGACATACTAAACTACATAAAATCCATAGACGGTGTTTCACTTACAAGAACTTCCGTCGTATTGTCCGAAAACAAAAACGAAGTTTGTATTTTGCCCGAAAAAACAAATTGTTGAGAAACAATGTTTTTATAAAAATTTATATTATAAAAGGAAGGTAATGAAAAATGGTTATTGGTATTCCAAAGGAAATTATGCACGGTGAGGGCCGTGTATCCGCAATTCCCGAAACAGTTGCACTTTTAAAGGCAGAGGGATTTGATGTTCTTGTGGAAAACACAGCAGGCGAGGGCGCACTTTTCGCAGACAGCGAATATGAAGCAGCAGGCGCTACAATGATTGCAGATGCAGAAGAACTCTATGCAAAATCTGACATCATCTTAAAGGTTAAAGAGCCCCAGTTCAACGAATTGAAGGGCAAGCACGAAGTGGACATGATGCATAACGGTCAGTATCTTATCACATTTATCCACCCTGCATCTCCCGTTAATCACGAAATGGTTAAGAATATGGCTGCAAAGGGCGTAATCAGCCTCACACTGGACGGTGTACCCCGTATCTCCAGAGCACAGAAGATGGACGCACTTTCTTCCATGAGTACCTGCGCAGGCTACAAGGGTATCCTTATGGCGGCAAACGACTTAAAGAAATTCATACCCCCCATATTCTGTGCAGTAGGTCAGGTTAAACCCTGTAACGCACTTGTTATCGGTACAGGTGTTGCGGGCTTAAGAGCACTTGCTACCGCAAAGGGTCTCGGTGCTATTACATATGCGGCAGACATTCGTCCTGCAGCAGCAGAACAGGCAATGAGCCTTGGAGCAAAGATAGTAGACACAGGCGTTCCTGCAGAAATCGCAGTTGGTGAAGGCGGCTATGCAAACGCACTTCCCGAAGAATGGCTTGTTAAGGAAAGAGCAGCACTTGCAGACACAATCAAGGAAATGGATATCATTTTCTGCTCTGCTCTTGTTCCCAGCAAACTTGCTCCCGTAATCCTTACCGAAGAACTCGTTAAGTCCATGAAGCCCGGTTCCGTAATCGTGGATATTTCCATCGACCAGGGCGGTAACTGTGCTATTACAGACCCCGGTGAAACATCGGTTAAGCATCAGGTTACAATCGAAGGTATCAAGAACATTCCGGGACTTCTTCCCACAAGCTCAACATGGATGTTCTCACATAATATATATAATCTTGTTAAGTACCTTACAAAGGACGGTACTATCAGCCTTGATATGAATGATGAAATCGTACAGGGCATCATGACAACAATCGATGGCAAGATCGTTCATAAGGGCGCTCTTGAAGCAATGAAGGCTTAAAACATAAAGTAATTGAAGGGAGTATTTCCAATGGGATGGATTTTAATTGTGATCTTTGTTATAGCCGCAATAGTAGGCTATTTGATAATTAACAAAGTGCCCACTTTATTGCATACTCCGCTGATGTCGGGCATGAACGCACTGTCAGGCATTACCGTTTTGGGAGCGCTGACGGTTCTTGCGGTGGCTCTTAAAGAAAAGGCTCCGGTTGTGAGTGTGATTATAGGCATTCTTGCCATAGCTTTTGCAATGGTCAATGTTGTCGGCGGTTTTGCCGTAACAGGAAGAATGTTGAAAATGTTTAAAAAGGGAGACAAGTAAATGATATCGTCAACAACATATTACATAATCAGTGCTGTTCTCGTTTTAGGCGTTTTAATCGGCATCAGTATGATGAGCAAGGT
>JAZNJU010000077.1:0-7993 GCA_045578205.1 Clostridia bacterium
CTGCAACGTTTGCTTCACCGCCGCCGTATTCTACTTCGAGAGACTGTGCCTGGATAAATCTTTTGTATCCGGGAGTCTGAAGTCTCATCATGATTTCACCAAATGTAACTACCTTAGCCATTTTATGTAACCGTCCTTTCGATTATTTGCCCAGTTTGATGCGGGCTTCTTTGATATTGTCCACAAATTTCTTTGCTGTTTCTGTAATAAGGGCATAATCCCCTGTCTTTGCACCCTTGGTGAGAGAACTTCCTGCACCAACGGCAACAACGCCTGCTTCTATCCACTTTGCAACGTTGTCTACATCAACACCGCCTGTGGGCATGATGTTTGCCTGGGGAATGGGGCCTTTGATTGCCTTAACCATGCCGGGACCGAAAGCGTCGCCGGGGAAGAGTTTTATGATGTCGCATCCCATTTCGAGAGATTTTACAACATCGTGAATTGTCATGCAACCGGGCATGCAGGGAACTGCATATCTGTTGCAAAGTCTGATTGTGTTTTCGTCGTAATAGGGGCTTACAACGTACTGTGCTCCGGAAAGAATTGCTATCCTTGCGGTTTCGGAGTCGAGAACTGTTCCTGCACCGAGAATTATGTCGTCATTCTTGTAGTAGGAAGCCAGTTCTTCAATAACCTTGTGTGCACCGGGAACTGTGAAAGTAAGTTCAATCGCAGGAACTCCGCCCTGCATACAAGCCTCGGTGATTTTCTTTGCTTCGTCGGCTGTGGTTGCTCTTACAACTGCAACTATACCCACATCCTTTATTTTCTTTAATACCAACTGCTTATCCATTATTTTCCCTCCTAAGTAAAATAACTTATTTAAATGCAGTATAACACCCTTTAATTTAAAAGTCAATTATGTATAAGGGCAATAATATGACATTTTGATGGTGAATTTATGACAATTCTTAACCACTTATATGTAAAACCAACACTTTGTAATTGACTTGGACTTCGTATTATAGTTTAATAGTATCAAAACAAGGAGATTACTATGAAACGTACAACAGATATGACCAATGGGTCAATACTAAAATTAATTGTATCCTTTGCCTTTCCATTAATTATAACCAATCTCGGACAGCAGTTTTATCTTATTGCGGATGCCGCCATTGTAGGCCGCGGTGTCGGGGTTAAGGCGCTTGCTGCAGTTGGGTCTGCCGATTGGAGTTATTGGCTTATCCTCTGGACTGTCACGGGTATTACGCAGGCATTTGCAACATTTATTTCGAGATATTTCGGAGACAAAAACTATCCGAGCATGAATAAAACCATTGCAATGTCAACCGTTCTTTGCATAATAATCGCTGTTTTTCTTACAATTGTAGGCCTCATTTGTGCAAAACCGCTTCTTAAACTTCTGGACACGCCAAAAGATATTATAGACGGAGCGACGGTCTATCTTATCACTATGATTTGCGGAACTTTAATTGTAACTGCATACAATATGGCATCTTCTGTCCTGCGTGCTTTCGGCGACGGCAAATCTCCCCTCATAGCAATGGTAATAGCCGCACTTTTAAACATCGGCCTTGACCTTTTGTTTGTTATGGTATTTCATTGGGGAATTTTCGGAGCGGCATTTGCTTCTGTTTTATCACAACTTGTATCTTTTGTCTACTGTCTGCAACAGATAAGAAAGGTAGAATGTGTCAGACTAAACAGAGAAACCCTAAAAATCGATTTTGCTCTTATAAAAGAACTTCTCACATTCGGAATTCCGCTTTCCCTCCAGTACATAGTAATTGCACTTGGCGGAATAATTCTGCAATCCACAATCAATCTTCAGGGAAGCACTTTCGTGGCAGGCTTTACCGCGGTAAACAAACTTTACGGCCTGTTTGAATGTACCGCTATATCCCTGGGTATCGCATTTTCCACATTCTTTGCCCAGAACTATGGTGCAGGATTCAAAGACAGAGTTCTGAAAGGTGTGCGGACAGGCGAAAAACTGTGCGTTGTTTCCGCTCTTATTGTTATGATTATCTTTTTTGCAGCAGGTAAATATCTTATTCAGATTTTTCTTGATGTATCAGAAAAAGGCGGTCTGCAGGCTTTTGGCATTGCAAAAAAATATCTGTACTATATGCTTGGTTTTCTTGTTGTCCTTTACCTCATATACGTTTACAGAAATGCGCTTCAGGCATTTGGGATTTCATTCTGGTCAATGATATCGGGCTTCGGTGAGTTTATTGTGAGAGTGTTTATGGGAAAAGCCGTTGTCTTGTGGCTGGGTACCGAAACACTGTTCTTTGTTGAGCCTGCCGCCTGGATTGGCGCTTTGCTCCTTGTTGTTATTCCCTACTATGTGTTGAGAAAAAAATTTCTGGAAGAACCATTCTCTCATAAACCATGAAATGAAACAAAAGACGACAGGGTGTGAATTCCTTCTTCACCATTGCCTTTAATCCCTCTTTGCTTACGGGCGACCAATGAGGATTGAATGCCGTAGAAAGTGTTTTGACGCCTGCAAAACGAATAACCTCATTTTTAAAGCGGACATACATCTTCTTCATATCTGCATAATCTATATTTACATGCGGATAATCGGGGAACTCCTGTTTTGCGTGGAGACCGATTTTTAACCAATCGGAATTAGCCTCCCACTCCGACTTGTATGCGTCTGTCATTTCTGCCAGTGTGAACTCATCGTCACCGTAATAATAGTCTGTACGGTAGAATGCGTTTAATACAACCTTTATACCGTATTTGTCGTGGGCTTCTTTTAACATTTTTAAAAATAAACATCTAAAATTTCAAACTAATATTTTAAATTTTATGACTTGATTTGAAATCTTTACTATAATCCGGATGACAGTATTTTAACAACCAAATTGTGTCAGAACAAGAACAAAAATCGTTTTGACATCAGAAACACAGAGGATTTATTTTTGTTTAATATACTCACGAAGATTTTTATCTGCAAACTTCCACAAATGAAAAATCGAAATAAATTTACCCCAACACAAACACACCGTGTTTTTCAATCCGATTTTTTTCCTATGTAAATTAAACCAATTAAACCATTTGTAGTTTTTCGTTTTCGGCATGACAAAAGTCTTTGCCACAACAAAATTATCCCAGAACTTTTTCGCGCCCAAGGGCCAAAGCAGACTGTAATTTTTTGAATCTATGTCACAAAAAATTGCAGGTGCCTTGCACACTTCAACAGATTGATTTTCTCTGTTTACCCTGGTAGGAAGATAACTCCACGAAAAATCGCTATCTGTAAAACTCAACTTCAATAAAATACCATATTCACTATATTTCTGTTTTCTCTGATAATCAGTATCAAACACAAAATTACCAAGTGAATAGAAAATAATTTTGTTACCAACTTTCTCATAGTTCTGAACGACATGAGGATGGTGACCAACCACTATATCCGCACCGAATTTCAAAAACTTTTTATATAACTTGCGCATATATGGCATGGGCAAATTAGAAAACTCATCTCCACCGTGAGCGATAATTATGCACCATTTATTCTTTTCTTTAATTTCCTCGATAATTTTCTTTATTCTTTCTGTTTCATCAAACAGAACACATCCGGGAGAATTTTCGGTTGCTCTTATAAACTCTGCTCTTTTATAAGTAACTGCAAAAATCCCGATTCCGCCCTCAACATCAAATGTAATATATTTTGATGCTTCATCAATGTTATTGCCTGCACCAACTGTCACGGCACCGTTTTCCTTTGCAACTTTCATAGTATCAATCATACCGTCTTCGCCGCAATCAAGAACATGGTTATTCGCCAATGTCCAGATGTCAGCATAAATCTTCTTAAACCACGCCCCTGCGTCAGGATTACTGAAATGATTTATTTCCATTTTGCTTGTTACGACAGAATTTGTAAGCGGACATTCAACATTTGCAACAACATGGTCTGCATTATTTAAAAAATCTTTAATTTTTTCATCAAGAAACTCCTTATTCCAATGCTCCTTAAAATATTTTGAAAAGGCTATGTCTCCTGTAAAAGTTATAGAAGTCATCTCAATAAATTCTCCTTGTTAGATTTTCCTAACCGATATGCAAATATTTATTATCGGCAAACTAGTTTATTAAATTAGATTCAAAAAAACTCAATATATCCAATGCCACCAATATGGATAAATTACCTCATCGGCATTACCTGTTTTTGACCAAATTGTATTCCATGAAACCTCATGCCATATGCCATCTTCATAGGCAAATGTCAAAACATTTCCCATAGTTTTACCTTTGGAAACATAATAAACTTTTGCAACATCACATATTTCATATTCTAAAACCTTAAAAAATTCCATTTCCCCAAGCATTGTGTTTTGTTTATATGCATCTTTAAACTCATCATAATGCTTATGTGTCAGGACTTCACACTTAATAAGAGAAAATACATATGTAACCATTAAACATAGAACAAATCCTATTATTAAATATTTAATCTTTGTTTTTATAGAAATTCCTCCTTTATCTTCAATATTCTACATTTTTCGAGTTCGTGTCAAGACAGGAGAACAGTGAATAATAAGAACCATCACCCAACACGAAATCACAGATTTCTGTTGGGTACCCGAGAACCTTGTTATGCTAAAGCATAATAGGAACTACTATTTTTTCCGTTCCATTTTTCACCAATTTTCCTTAACCACTTTACATTAGAACCCGCAGGAATGTTAAATTTTCCTGCCCGATATGCAAATATTTATTATCGGCAAACTATTATATTAAATTATTCTTCACTTGAATTTTGAGTCAGCATTTTAATCGCCTTGTCAAAGTCACTTTCTAACTGTCTCATTTCTCTTTCACGATAAATTTCAAATTCTTTTTCTGCCTTTTCTATTGCTTGTCTATGAGATATATTTCCTTTTCCCTCAAGTAATTTCCTTTTATTTGAAATTATCTGATTATCCAGTGCATCTATCCAATCCTGCATAGACATCGGGATTTGTTCCAATGCTTGAAACTCTGCAAAATCAAGAAATTGTGATACAAGTAAATTCAGTCTCTGCAATTCTATTTCAGAAAGATAATTCTTTGCAATTTTAACATCATCCTTTGTTATATAATTGCCCTTAAAATTAGTCATTCCTACCATCGGTTTTTCATTATCAACTCGTTCATAAATAACCTCTGCAGCCGTATGTTCGTGAACTGCAAAATGTAATTTATTCTGAACAGTAGCAAAAAATGCTTTTGTTAAATCCGAACGGGGATCATAGTCAGTAGCGGTGGCGTAAATATCTGTAACCTGCTGATAAAAATTTCTTTCTGATGAACGAATATCACGAATACGCTGTAATAATTCTCTGAAATATCTGTTTCCACCCTGCTTTAAGCGTTCATCATCCATTGCAAAACCTTTTTGCATATATTCGTGCAATCTTTCGGTCGCCCATCTTCTGAACCTGGTTGCAATCTGAGACTGAACTCTATAACCAAGTGCAATAATCATATCAAGATTATAATGGGCAGTATTATAATTTTTACCATCAGAAGCAGTTGTTCGGAATTTCCGAACAACTGAATTTTCATCCAATTCTCCATCCGTCAATATATTTTTTATATGCTCACTTATATTTGATTTGCTTGTTTGATAAAGTTCGGTAATTTGTGCCTGCGTAAGCCACAAATCATCTTCAGAAAAACGAACAGAAACTTTTGTTATTCCGTTGTCGTCCTGATAAATAACCATATTATTATCATTCATAGTTTTATACCTCTTTTTCTCATATTTTTACCTTTTTACACACCATTCGACACAATTCGACTTTTGTCAGGACAGGAGAACAGTGAATAATAAGAACCATCACCCAACACGAAATCACAGATTTCTGTTGGGTACCCGAGAACCTTGTTATGCTAAAGCATAATAGGAACTACTATTTTTCCCTTGAATTTTTCACTGTTTTTTCTTGAACAAATTTCTTTAGAACCCGCGAGAATACTGGATTTTCTCGCATCCGATAGTATATGTAAATATAATAAATCGGCAAACTATTTTTTTAAATTGTATGGACTTGACATAAGTAATTGCAACAGATTATTCACTGTGTTTCAGCGTAAGAATTACAATTCCTCAAAAGCATTTAATAAATTTTCTATGTTTTCGTAATTATAAAAAGTCATCATCTCTTTTACTTTTTCACAATCATTACCCATAAGTTGTTGTTCGTTTTCAAATTCATCGAACCAATATTGACCATCATTAAACAACGGTGCTAATGATACATCTGTCGTAGTTGCAAAATAATAATTTATTCCCTGTGCTTCACCTATTAAAGTTACACTATCATAGGTTCCATTATTGGCAGTTTCTTCAGACATAATAAAAAACATTATCAACCCATATTGGTAATCTTCTGAAAAAGTCTTCTCTAAAATAGTCCCCCTAATACTTTTTCCATAAAAACGAACAACCGCACATTCAGGGACTGTATCATCAACAAAGTAACTGCCTATCCAACCTTCAGGAAATTCAAATTTATATCCACATTCTTCATTTACATAAATGTTAGTTGTAGGCACGTCTACTCCTGGGAATTCTTTTTTTATTTGTTGAATACGTTTTTCTAAAGAGTTATCTTGTTCCTCCTCAATGTCAATTGAAACTTCTTCAGGAGCAACAACATCCTCTTTTACCATATTACCAGTCTGTTTATTGCATGCAGATATAAACAAAACCATCAAACACAAAACAAGTATTAATATATTTTTCCTCATATTTTCATCACCTATTTTCAGTATTTTCGACATAATTCTTACTCGTGTCAAGACTGGCGAACAGTGAATAATAGGACCTACTATTTTTTCCTGATTTTTTTACTGTGTTTTTTCTGAACGAAATTTTTTAGAACCCGCGAGAATACTGAATTTTCTCGCTCCCGATAGTATATGTAAATATCAAAATCGGCAAACTAATGTTTTAAATTGTATAGACTTGACACGAGTAAAATGGACTCCATTTAATCTTTCTAATCCCATTCACCTAAATCCTCATATGATTCTTGCATACGCTGAACCATACCTTTAAGCAAACAATTGCTGGTTTCTAAATCAAATTTCCTTATTTCATTTGTCTTAATCTGATTCAATAGTTCTTCAGGGCAAGTATCCTCAATAATACCCCAACCCATTCCATCTGTAATATACGGATAATGAGTACCTGTTCCTTTTTTCAATGGTGTACTTGATAAAAATTCTATATCAAAAATCCAACCTGCACCATAATCATATTCAAGTAATAATGAATCTCCTGATTTCAATTTTAATGAGGACAATTTTACAGAAGTCGGATCTATAACTTCAACATCAAAATCTTCATAAAAATCATCAAAAACAATCTCGTATCTTTCATCGCCGAATTTCATACAAAACAAATGACTTCCCTCTGCTTCAAATGCAGTAAGAATAGCATAAACAAGTTTAGCAACGGTTGATACAGAGGTAATCTCAATATCACGCCATATATAATCTTCTAATTCTCTTAATCTTACTTTAAATCTATAAACATCAGCCATAGTAAAACCTCCTCAGAGTACTTCAACCACAAAAAATATACTCCTATTAGACCAGCATGAAATTATTCTTGATTTTCTGTGATCAGTTTTAATGCCTTATCAAAATCGCTTTCATATAATCGGTCTTGTATAACTCTGTATTTCTCGAATTCGCTTTCAGCAAATGCTTTTGCTATTTCGGCAGTAACCTTACCTTTATTTTGCAAAATGTCTGCATCGTTGAATTTCAGGAAAGCATCCAATTTACTTGCCCAATCAGCCATCGTCATAGGAATTCTTCTTCGTGCCTGTCTTATAGCATAATCAAGATACATTGTAACTATCTCATTAAGTTCAGTCATTTCTTCTATTGAAAGATAATTTTTCGCAATAGAAACATCCGCTTTCACAATTTTTCCGTTAGGTGCATTCTTCCAAGTGGTAAGCCCCATATTTTGTTTTTCGTGATTCGCACGGCTTACAATAACTTCTGCAGCCGT
>JAZNJU010000078.1:0-3110 GCA_045578205.1 Clostridia bacterium
CCCTCGCCATCTGCTATGTTGTATGGTGAGCCAAAATTGGGATACATACTTCCGTACAATTCCAGATAGTACAGATTTGCAATGCTGTCGGAAGTTGAGGCAGACGCCACTATCCCCAGAGAACATATGCAAAGTGCAAGGCATAGAAAATACTTTATTCTATTTTTCATTTTTTAACATCTCCCTTGCTTTTTTTGCTGCTTTGTTTGGGTTGAATTCATTCAACTTTGCAGAAATTTCAATTTCCTGCGGTGTGTAGCCTTTACTCAGCAGAGTTTTTTGCATGCCCAAGGGGTATCCGCTGTTTTTGAGTGCTTCAAAATCCGAAAAGTCATCTTCGGGAATTTCTGAAGAGATTTTGAGACGTGATATTTCTTCCTGTGCTTTGGTGCTTATGATGTTTTTCAATATATTCACTTCCGTGACTGCCTTTGCCACAGATGGCTTTTTGGTGCTTTTGGCAAGAGATGTGGCAAAGGAAAAAAGCGTTTCTTCGGAATTGTATTTTGCACCGTAGAGGGTTTCTATCTGACTTTGTACAGTGTATCCCGCAAGGTGGGAATCCAGAATGGAATGAATATTTTGCCCTGCTTTTCGGCTCAAAACATTGGCGGCAAGAATTTCGTCTGTTGTAAGCCCTTTGGAGACATACTCCATCACTTCGTTACCGTCAAGTTCTCCGTGCTCGTGGTTTGTCAGGCAGTTGAAAGCATTTTCAAACCAGTATTCACTGAAATACTCATCCTCAAGAGCACATATTTTTTCTATCATTTCAAAATCTTCATCGGTTGTAAGCCAGAAATCATACACTTGGGCAAGTGTCTGAACGGTTGTGCCGTTTTCCAGTATACGATTGATGACTTCCATTTCTTCAAAAGTGAATTTGTTTTGATATATGAATTCTGTGTATGCGTATATGTTCTGAACCTTTGCTCTGGCATTGCAGTCAACTACGCCCGAAAACTCTTCGGGTTTTTTGAGATTTTTCAGTTGTGATATATAGTTTCCTACGGAATTTGCAACCTTTTTGTGTGCAGAATCAAAATTTGTTGTTTCCTCAAAAGCAAACACGGTTGATGTACTTGAAAGAATACATACCGAAATGATTAGTGCCAATATCTTTTTTGTCATTTTTACATCTCCTTTAGTGATTTGAAGTCAAGAGGTTTGCATATCTTCTTTTGGGTAGTGGTGATATGTCCGTAATGTTGTTGCTCCGTATATCCAGATATCTTAAAAATCCATAGTTTTTAATGGGAGACACGTCGGATATGCCATTGCTTGCTATGTCAAGGTGAACTATGGTATCGGTGTGTTTTAGGGGGTCTATGCTTGAAATGTTATTGCCCGACAAATTCAAAAATTTCAAGTATGGTGATATGCGATACAGGTATGTGATATTGTTGTTGCTCGCATCCAGATATGTAAGGTTACTCAGGGTGAGCAGGGGAGATATGTCGCTTATGGAGTTGTTGTCGATGTACAGATGTGTTACTTCCGTACAGTTCTGGAGACCCTCAACGGAAGTGAGGTTGCATCTGCTTAGGTTAAGAACACCTTTGACGGACTTTAGTTCCTGCGGAGTTATTCTGCCCGAATTTGCAGGGTCAAGATTGGGTATTTTTGATTTTAGCGCATTGTACAGTGCGGGATTTTGAGAGTATCTTATTGTACTGTCGGAAAGTCCCTCTTCGGTGGAAACAACTGTGGCAGTTATGTCAAAATCGCAGTTCATCAAAAGGTTTGGCAGTGTGAAGTTGGTATTCCATGTGCGGTTTGTAAAATTCATGGATTTATCTATCAAATCCGAATTTACACTCTTAACATTCACAATCATATCGTAACCTGCACCTGCCCAGAGAGGACCACTGAACGACACGAGAAACGGTGATGTCTTTACCGTAAGGTCTGCGCTTACTTGTGAGGTCTGTCCGTCTGTGGACATAACAAAAATGGTGTAGTTTCGGCTTTGGGTGAGTTTTGGCAGGGTGTAGTTAAATTCATAAACACCGTCTTCGCAGTTTATGAAATCATTTACTATTTCCGAGTTGTCGCTCATATCCCTGATTACCACCTGCACATTTGCTCCCGGAGTGCAGGTTGCCGTACCCGAAAATGAGGGCACATAGTTTCGTATTGAAAAATCTATATCCGATTGGATGAGGGCATGTGTTGAAAAGTATCTGCTGCCGCGGGTCTGTATTGTGCCGAGAAACTTTGCTGACTGTGTGGTGAGGATGTAGGTGTATTCATAGGCAGGTAAGTTTTCCGAAAGTGTAATCAAAAATTCAAACTCGCCGTCTTCTATGATGGCTTCATCCACGTGGAGCATGGTGTTTATATCCCCGAAAACCAGAGAAATTTTTTCTCCGAGGGGATTGGATACGGTGCCTGAAATGACTATGGTGTCCGAATCAAGATACCGTGCTTCTGCAGTAATTGCGGTTTCGGAGGCAGATGAAACTGTCGAGACCGCAATCAGAAAGCAGACAAACATACTTACAAGTTTTTTCATTTTGCTATTCCTCCTTTGAAATAAAAGTCTTACATAAAAATGGTAACAGTATTTTGGGATAAAATCAATGTGTCAAATGAAATTTTTTAGTATTAAAAAAATCCCCTGCAAATGCAAAAGCATCTGTAGGGGATGAAGATTTAGAATTTATTACACGTCGTAGAATCCGAGTATCAGTATTCCTGCAAAGGCAACCGCAAGGGCGACATAGTGTTTGAAAGAAAGTTTTTCCTTTAAGAATATTCTTCCCCAAACAAGGGATACCGCACAGTATGCAGAGATGATTACATAACCGGGCACATAGCCTTTTACAATTACCATCATGTAGAATACCTGACCCACTGTTTCGCAGATACCGCCTGCAAGTTTTGCAAGTTCAAAACTGCCGTTTTCTTTTGTGATTTTTTCCTTTTTGAACAGGAACACATACACGGAAAATACTACTGCTACCAGGAACCATGTGAGTTCGTAGGCAACGTTCAGAACGTCGCCTGCCTGTGTGTCGGCAGCATCTTCGGAAAGTCCCGATGCAATAAGTCCTGTTACATAGTTGTCGGCAATAAGTGTGTCCACAAATGTTCCGCAGGAGTCAAGT
>JAZNJU010000079.1:0-3165 GCA_045578205.1 Clostridia bacterium
AGCACACGGGCATGAATGAACCGTGTGCTTTTTATAACAGCAATTTTAGAGTTGTTTTTTAAAAAATATCTGTTACAATTGTACTCAGAGGTGGTTAAAATGTATTCGGTATTAAAATACATTCACGATAATATCACGGAAAAGATTTCCGTGACAGAAACCGCACAAAAATTCGGATATTCCAAGTGGCATTTTATACGAAGATTCAAAAGTTTCACAGGTAAGTCCTTTGTTGAATATGTCCGCTACTATAAAATGCAAAATGCTGCTATGGATATACAAAATGGAGAAAAGATAATAAATGTTTCAAACAAATACGGATATGACACCCCGGGTGGCTTTAATAAAGCGTTTTTAAAGGAGTTTGGTGCTTTGCCCCGCGAATATAAAAACAGAATCAAAGAAGGGGAAGATGTCTACAGAGAGAGGAGAAACAAAATGTACAAATTATCCGACCGTTGTGAACAGTTAAGAAAAATTGCCGTGGAAACAGATGATGAGGGTATCCTTACCATGCAGAAAGAGTACTGGTTTACAAAGGGTATGGCATCTTGCCTTAAAAACAGTATGACAGAACTTACGGGTGCAGGTATGGTGAGTGTTATGCAAAACAGTCTTGTTTCCATATCCGAGGGGGAACTTATCGTAGGTTATAATTATACCGATAAATATGACAGTTTTTGGGACGATACAAATATAAGGCTTATGCAGAAGTATATGCCCGAAAAATTCGAAGAATATTTAAAAAACCTTGAAATTGTGAAAGAAAAAAAGCAAAAATTGCTTTTGAAAGATTATGAACTTACAGAAAAAGAAAAGAATTTGGCGGAGGAATGGGCTGTAATAAGCAGATGTATTACGGGAAGCCATTCTGTAATAGGTTACGAAAATGTACTCAAATTCGGATTTGAGGGACTTTTGAAAAAAATTGAAAAATACGAAAAAACAAATGGTCCGTCTGAATTGTATTCTTCGGCAAAAGAAATCTGCAAATCGGCATGTTTGTTTGGAAAAAGATATGCGGACAGAGCAAGACAACTTATACAAAGCGGAGAAGTGGCAGAAGAAATAAGAAACGAACTTGAACAAATTGCAGAAAACTGCGACAGAGTTCCCGCAAAACCTGCACGGACTTTTTGGGAGGCACTTCAGAGTTTATGGTTTGCACACATATTTAATACATGGGAAGACAGAGTAAATGCGAATTCTTTGGGAAGACTCGATCAGATTTTGTATCCGTATTACAAAAAAGACATTGAAGAGGGCAGAATAACAAAGGAATTTGCCTTTGAACTCATATGCTGTCTGTGGATTAAACTTTACCGCTCGTATGATGTTCAGCAAAGTGCTCTGGGCGGATGCAAGGAGGACGGAACAAGCGCAGTAAATGACTTGTCGTTTATGATGCTCGATGCCACCGAGGAACTTGATTTCATTCGATGTCTTTCTGTGCGTTACGACCGAAATACAGACAGGGAATTTGTGAAACGTTCACTGGAGGTGGTGGGACATCTTCAAAAGGGCGTACCGTTCTTTTTTAATGACGAGGTAATGATACCGTCGCTTGTAAATGCGGGTATAGAAGAAAAAGATGCGAGGAACTACACACAACTGGGCTGTGTGGAAACTACCATTCCCGGAAAGTCCAATCCTCATGCAGTAACGGGAGAGGTTAATTTTTTGAAGGCTTTGGAATATACACTCGGCGGAGGAAGAAGTCTCATCAACCCCGACTATGATGTCACTTGCAAAACCGAAAGCATAACAAGTTTTGAAGACCTCAAAAAAGAAGTTTACAAAAAAATCGAAGAAATGCTGGATATATGTTGCAAGAACATAAAACTCATCATTGAAACAAAAGGAAAAAATGACCCAAAGCCGTACAAATCTCTTTTGACAGAGGGATGTTTGGAAACAAACAGAGATTTTAACGACAAGGGTGCACTCTACGATTATTATCAGGTTATGTTCTGCGGAATACCGAATCTTGCAGATTCTTTAGTTGCATTAAACAAATTTGTTTTTTCAGACAAAAAATATACTCTGGAAGAAATTGTGTATCAGTTAAAGGAAGATTTTCCGGACGAAATCATCCGTCTTCAACTTCTTAACAAGGCACCGAAATTCGGCAATGACATCGATGAGGTTGATGAAATTGCATGCGAAATCACGGAAATCGGATGCGATATTTTGGAGAGAATGAGTAAAAAATACGGTATGGATTTTCACGCACAGCCGTTTACGTTCTGGTGGATGATAGACCACGGAAAAGAGTCTGCCGCTTCGCCTGACGGTCGCAGAAAAGGCGAGCCAATTGCATACAGTGTGTCACCAATGCAGGGAAGAGATTTTTCGGGATTCACCGCACTTTTGAATTCTCTTTGCAAATTACCTGCGAAACGGACACCCGGCACAACTTCTGCAATAGTCGAGGTTGACCCCAAACTATTTACAGACGAAAACATAGAGAGTTTTGTGGACATAATGATTGCCGCAAGCGAAAAGGGGATAAGCAATGTGCAGTTTAATGTTGTGGATGAGAATACTCTCATTGAAGCACAGAAATTTCCCGATAAATACAATAATCTGGCAGTAAGGGTTTCGGGATTCAGCCAGAAGTTCAATCAACTGGGGAAAGGTCTTCAGGATCATATAATCGGAAGGACGAAGCACAGATGTATGTAAAACCTCTCATATTCAGCATTACTCGGACTTCGCTTCACGATGGAAACGGCATAAGAACAGTTGTGTATTTCAAAGGGTGCAATATGAGGTGCCGTTGGTGCCACAATCCCGAGGGATTGATTAAAGAAAAACAAATTATCTTTTCCGCTTCAAAATGTATAGGGTGTAACATTTGCACAAGCATATGTAACAATGTAAATACGGGAATTGTAGACCGCTCGGAGTGTATCGCCTGCGGCAAGTGTGCAGATGCCTGCCCCGTAAATGCTCTTTCGGTTGCAGGAAAGTATATGAGTGAAGACGACATAATGCAAGTGGTTCTGAAAGACAGAGAATACTATGAAAAATCGGGTGGCGGTGTTACCTTTTCGGGCGGAGAATGCCTTTTGTATCCCGATTTTCTGGCATCTTTACTGAAAAGGTGCAAAGAAGAAAAAATACATACACTTGTGGAAAGTGCTTTCAATGTTCCGTGGGAGA
>JAZNJU010000080.1:0-3232 GCA_045578205.1 Clostridia bacterium
TTCTCGCACATAATTCGAACTGTTAAACTTTACATCCATTGTGAAATATTCAATTTCGCGCTCACGGTACCTGTACTGTCTCTTTTTTTCAATGTAGTACATATCCTCGCTGACGTTAGAAGGCAATTCTGTTTCCCAATCGGACCAGGTGAAAACTTTGGGCGTGATTGACACAAGGCTGTATCTGCCATCCCACTCTACATTACAGCCAAGCCCCTCGGCAACAGCGCGCACGGGGACAAGTGTCCTGCCCGACAAAACAATGGGCGCGGTATCCAGTGTTATCTTGTTGCCGTTTACAAACATAATCCTTTGGCCGATTGTAATTTTTACCGTGCGGTCGCCTTTTTTGCCTGTTGCGGTCATAGTATCATTATCCAAGGTCACTTTTGCACCCAGTTCTTCGAATATTGTGCGCATAGGCACAAGTGTTCTGCTGTTATACACAACGGGAGGTTGATCAAAATATACTTCATCCCCCGAAATTTCAACAGTTATATTCTCAGCAGGAGAGTTTATTTTGACAAGAGACTCACTTGTGAGTGTCTTCCCATCGTCAAACTCCGCTATTGCTTTAAGACGGTGAGTTCCACAAAAACCTGTTGCATCAATGTATGTTGTAAACGGAAGTTGCGACGACATTCCCACATACTCATCATCAATAAAATATGTGACCTTTTCCGCCTTTGAACCGTAAAGATGAGCATAGCACGAAAGTTCGAATATGCTATCCAGATTTATACTGTTATAGACAGGTCTGTTGCAATAATCTACCGTGTTCGAATATGAATCCTGAATATATCTGGGCCCTTTTATCAGTTTCAGATATTCATTCTGAAGTTGAGGATTGGCAGACAGTCTCAAATCGTATTTTTCGTATGGCGAATTTACCATATAATCAAAGTATGCAATGAGTTTTATCTGAGGATAGACCATAGGAAGATATGCGTAGTATTCTTTCAACCTCTGCATTGCAAATTCTGTGAGGTTTTCTCCGTTTGACAAAAGTTTGTGTCCGCAACCGGATTCCGAAATCATTATTGGTTTTCGATTGCCGTATTTTTCCACTATGTCCCTGACTGCTATGACGGGGTTTGAATTAAGACCTGTTTTGAATACAATTTCCGTTTCCCGCTCTTGGGTTTTATCACCCTGAAAATACATATGAGCATACAAAGAAAGTCCAACCCAATCCACGTAATCGTCGCCCGGGTAGTAATCGTCTATATCAATATACCAACCCGAAACCTGATTGGGACTCCAGACAATAGCAACATTGGAATTTCTTTTTTTAAAATAGTCCGACACATGCCTGAAAGCAGTTATGAAATCATCGGGATCACACTGGTTTTGCCACACGTCGAACTCTGCTCCGAAGCGCAAGTACACGGGAACATCGGAGTAATCGGCAAACAAATCCGATATTTCCCGAAGATAAGAATCCATTGTATTTATGTTTCGTATGTCATCTCCCTCATTTGGACAGTTGAGCGCAAACTCAACTGCACAATCCGACTGCGATGCCTTGTATATTACATTTCTGTTGTAAGCAAGGAGAGCCTGCCCCAATTCCTGATATGTAAGCATCATAGATTCGCCGACCAGTTTACTTCTGGTTTCTCCCGTGTAACACATACCGTACAGAACACCATTTGTCTTTTCGTTGACAGCACCGTAGAAAGTGCTCTCGCCTTTGTCGGTATAGATGGTTATTTGTGGAGTGTACTGGTTTATGCGTGCCTTGGAAGTTTTTAGGTAATAACCAAATTCGCTTTCGTATTGCAAAGCATAATCATAAAGTTTTTGAAAAATATTAAGAGCACTTGGGTAATCGCCAAGGGATTCATAGGCCTTACCAACTTCGTTGTGTGCCCGTACAAGAGAATCACGCTTTTCGTAACCCTCGGGAGCATTTGTCATTATATCAATAATCTGACTTCCATATTTTATTATCTCTGTGTAGTTACGGCTTTCAAGGGCTCTTTCGTATGGGCCTGTGACACTCCACAATTCGTGCGGATATGTGTATGCCAAAACATTCATACTGCCTGTGATTGCCATTATGCCAAGAACAATAATTGCGATGATTTTTTTCATGGTATAATCCCTCCATACTCGGGATTATATTACAAAAAAATATGATTTTGACAATTTTGACATTATTTGTGATTATAAAATAACCAAGCCGTAACTTAATTAATCTTTTTGTAACATTTGTTAAATATTTATTATCAATCCGTCATAGGAAACCACAAAATTATGTTCGCATGCAATACGCACAAAATCATCGTAGAAAACATCTTTTCCGTTGTGGGAAAAATGATTCAGTACAAAAACGGTGTTTTCATCCGCAGTTCCCCACTTTATAAAATCTTTCTTTATGGACACACACTCTCTTAAGTTGAGATGCCCCTTTTTCTTAAGAAAAGTATTTGCATGGGTACAGTCCAATGAAACAAGTCCAAAAGGTTTTTTGCACTTCTTTAGAAATTCTGCAGTTTCATCAGGAAATTCTGCCGTATCATGTGAATACAAAATACTTTTTCCGTCTTTTTCAATAAGATAAATAACGGGTGAAGTGTAGACAGAATGATTGGCAGGAAGCGGTGTCACTTCATAGCCGTCTATATTATATGTTTCAAAAGGCGTAATTCTCTCTACGGTTATTTCTTCATCGGAAATTTTGCCAGATTCTTTTGCAGAAAGAATATTTTTATATCCCGCCTCGGCAGAATAAAACTTAAGCGGAGGTTGCTTTCTGTCAATATGAGCATATCCCTTTTTTCGAAGTTTAATATCACTTGTATAGAGATGATCGGGATGAGAATGTGTCAAAATACAATTCTTGATTTTAGCCATTGGTATATTGTATTTTAGAAAATGAAAATACGTATCAGGAGGAAAGTCTATAAGAAGTCTGTCATCAATAAGCGCCTGACTGCGTGTTCGTATGCTTCTTCCGCCGATTTTACGGGACTTTTCGCAAACATCACACTCGCAAAACAGTGCAGGGATTCCCTCTGCCGCACCTGTTCCCAAATATTGGATTTTCATAATTCCGTCCCCCGTCAGATAAAATGCGATAAAGACAAATTCATTTAATGAATTCATTGCAGAATAAGTATAACATATTTCCCAAAGTCAATTCAATAAATAATAGTTAAGTTTCTTCAATTTTATGCAAAAAGGCAGTCTTTTTTCCTTTACATTCTTTTTCTCTTTTCGCGCGTCG
>JAZNJU010000081.1:0-7495 GCA_045578205.1 Clostridia bacterium
TAAAGGATATATCTACACTTTCGGGGTCGTTGTAGATGTTTGTATGAACATCGTCAGGGCGGATGAACACAAGGCTCCCCTCAGGGAAATGGTATATCCTGCCGTTTACCATGTGTGTAACAGTTCCCTTTGCCACAATAAATATTTCAAAGTAGTCGTGGCAATGGGGAATGTATATATCCTCGCTTCCGTACACAAAATGTGCTCGGCATTCTGTGGCAGCATCAATGTTTTTTTCTGATGTGTATCGCGGTGTACTTTTCAACAAAATCACCTCTATAGAAATATCACAATAGTTCATTTATTATATCACATATATGGTAGAAATTCAATATGAATAGGTGATAAAATTCAAAATAAGGAGGTTGATAATATGAAAAACATCTTGATGATAGGCAACACACATTTTGATCCCGTATGGACGTGGAAATGGGAAGAGGCAATGCTTGATATACATTCCACATTTCAAAGTGCTTTGGACAGAATGGATGAAGATGAAGAATTTATCTATTCTTTTGCAACACCTCCGGTGTTTGAATGGATAAAGAAAATTGACCCCGATATGTTCAAAAAAATACAAAAACGTGTATCGGAGGGCAGGTGGGAACTGTGCGAAGGCTGGTGGGTTCAACCCGACTGTTACAGCGCATGCGGTGAAAGTTATGCAAGACAGTCGCTCTACGGACAACACTATCTTATGGAAAATTTCGGTAAATACTCAAAATCTGTGTTTAATATTGACTCGTTCGGTCATAACAGCCAGATTCCTCAGATTTTAAAGAAAAGCCATATGGAATACTACTGTATGTGCCGTCCCGAAAAGTGGTTTTTCGATATTCCTGCTCCGTATTTCAGATGGAGAGGAAAAGATGGTAGTTGTGTAAAGGCATTCAGAATAGGACAGTACAGTGATATTTACAACAAAGACATGCAAAAAAACGTGGCTCTTGCCGAATCAAATATGAAAGAGGCACCTTGTGATGAGATGATGGTCTACGGTGTCACAAACCACGGAGGAGCACCGACCAAAAAGGCAATATCCGATATTCACTCATTAAATACGAAAAAGGATTATGAACTTAAGTTTACTACCGTTGAGGGCTATTTTGAAAGTCAGGGCGAACCTCCGTGTACGGTAGATACAGAAATGATTACCAAAAACTTCGGTCCTTATGTAAACGAACGTAAGACCAAGACTTTGAACCGACTTGCGGAATATGCACTTCTCAATGCGGAAAAATCGGCAATTATTGCTCAAAGGATGCTCAATATAGAGTATGATAAAGAAAAAATTTCTGCTCTTTGGAAAGATGTACTTTTCAATCACTTTCATGATATATTAGGCGGTGCAAGTTTCAAGGAGGCATATTTTGATGCTTTCAATGAACTTGGAGGAGTAATTTCCGGAGCGGGAAAGATACTGTACTTAAATCTTGCGGCAATTACCAAGAAAATTAAAACTCCCGGTGTAAACGGTGAAAATCCATGGAATCTTGTGGTATGGAATCTCAACGAAACTTCGTATGACGGATATCTTGAGGGAGAAATGCAATGGCTTCACGAATTTCCGGCATATTCCGGGGGAATAGTTCTTGAAGATGAAACAGGCAAAAAGTATCCATGTCAGATTATAACAGAAAAATCCGTTATACCCGGTTTCAGGTCAAGAGTTCTTTTTAAGGCAGAAATTCCTCCTGTTGGATACAAAATGTTCAAAGTCATACAGGAAGGTGCCGGCAGAGGGGAGAAAAAACATTCAACTGTTATTGAGACAGAAGATTTTACCGTACAATTCAACGAAAAAACCGGACTTATAGACACAATCTATGCAAAGAAACTTGGTAAAGTTTTTAACGGCATATTAAAACCCCAATGCTTCGAAGATATGGCAGATTCGGAGTGCTTCAATGTCAATTCCTACGGAAATGCACTTGAGAATTTCGAGTTTGAAAGTCTGGAAACCGTAGAGTACGGGGAACTGCGGACAATACTCAAAGCCAATTATAAATT
This sequence comes from Clostridia bacterium, assembly GCA_045578205.1. Taxonomy (GTDB): domain Bacteria; phylum Bacillota; class Clostridia; order UMGS1810; family UMGS1810; genus RGIG8748. The sequence continues at coordinate 2,011 of JAZNJU010000081.1, forward strand.
CCGCAACTCTTTTGTTACGTTCTATTACACTTTCTACAAAGACACAGATTATTTTGATGTGAGATATGTTGTAAACTGGAACGAAGACCACATTGTTTTGAAACTTATGAGTAAAACAGGTTATGAAAACATAGTTGTATCTTCACCTTTTGCAACACAGGTGCGCGGAGACGCAACAAGTGATGAACCCATGGGCGAATGGCTCAGTATGTATGGTGAAGGAGAAGGTGTGAGTTTCATTGGCGATAGTTCTTTTGCCTACACAAAAACAGGCGATGAGTTGGGTATAAGTGTTTTGAGAAGTTGCATATATGCAGAAATGACACTTGAAGACGAAATGCCTAAAGAAGATTACCCAATTATGGAGCAGGGTGTAAGCGAGGGAAAAATCCGTGTTCTGATACACAAAGGCAACTACTTGGAAAACGGCGTTGCTCATATGGCAAAAGCCTTTGTCAATCCGCCAATTGTACTTTGCGAATCAAATCACAGCGGAATTTATCCGCCTTGCCGAAGTTTCGCATCCGTAGATAAAAACTCTGTTTACATAACGGCAATCAAACAATCGGAAGATGAAAAGGGTGATATAATACGTCTCAATGAATTTGCAGGAAAAAGTGAGCAAGTAACTTTGAAATACTTCGACAGCGAATTCAAAGTGGATGTAGGGCCGTATGAAATAAAAACACTTTCGATAAAAGAAGACGGATATTGTGAAGTTAATATAACGGAGGATTAAACTATGAAAACATTGGTATTACCATTCGGATATCCCGGATATCCGCAGAAAGAACTTGCAGAAAAGATAGAAAATTCTGTCTGCTATTTAAAGAATATCGGTATAGATGTGAAAGCAGCACCTGCAATTATAACACTCGATGACTGCAAGGCGGCGATAGATTTTGCAAATTCGGGAGATTATGACTATTGTATAATGCTCATTGCATCATGGATAGAAAGTCCTAATGTACTGAACATCATTTCAGCGGCACAACTTGACAGAATGCCTATGCTTCTCTGGAGTCATGACAATGTTTACGACAAAGAGGCGGACGAGTATATTTCCTTTGGTTCCGTTGCGGTTGCGGCAGTTTTAAGGGAAACCTTTGAGGAATTCGGGTATTGCTTTAAATTCGTTGTGGGCAATGACAACGACGAAGCCCTTACAAAACAGATAACAGACTTTGACAGAGCAGCAAAATGTATAAAGAAACTCCAAAGCACGCGCATAGGGATGGTTGGATATGCGTCAATGGGTATGTACACCGGTCTTGGCGATCACATAAAAGTAAAAAAACTTTTGGGTACTGAAGTTGTTCATTTGGATCAGTACACACTCATATGCAGAGCAGATTCGATGGACAAGGAAAGAATAGACGAATACAAACCCGTAATGAAAGAGCAGTGGAACATATCCGAAGATGTTACCGAAGCGGACATGGAAAAAACAATAGCGTTCTATCTTGCTCTAAAGGACCTTGTACAGGAACATAAATTGGATGGTATTACTGTAAAGTGTCAGTACGAACTTTCCATCGAATACGGTTTCACACCTTGTGTTGCTCTTTCCATCCTGGGTGCTGAAATGCCTGTATCCTGTGAGGGAGATGTGTATATGCTCCTTACACAGATGATTATGAATTACATTTCAAACGACACAACAACATACGGTGACATTCTTGCATTTCAGGGAGATTCCATCATTTCTGCTGCGTGCGGATTTGCTCCCAGATGTTTCTTGAACGCCGCAAGACCCTGCATTAAACGCCACACCGCACTGTACAGCGGTCTTCTTGTAACAACAGGCATAAAAGGGGATATGCTTGCAACTCTGGGGCGAATTGCAAATTTCGGCGACGGTTTTAAAATGCACGTAATAAAGGGTAAAACAGAAGAATTAAACAATTTCCACGAAATAGACTGTCCTCCGTATCCCGGTGCAAGGATACACCTTTTAAACAAAAAAGGCTCCGATTTTGCCAACGAAATTATGAGCCAGCATTATGTAATGGTGTTTGATGATTATGTGGATGCGGTTAATTTGTTCTGTGAATTAAAGGGGATAAAGGTAATATGAATACAGCAAATCATATGGTGGGAAATATCAATCAACTTGTAAAGGCAAGGCGCATATCGTTTCGAGACGGTGTTTCCGATGGTGTCAAAGCAATAGAACTCCATAATGCGAGCGGACTTTATGCAACGTGTATAGAGGACCAGTGTCTTAACATCTATGACTTTTCGTACAAAGGTATAAACTGTACTTTTCAAACCAAAAATTCTCTTGTATCAAACCGTTTTTTTAACGGTGGTGCAGATGAGTTCAGTTACTATTGGCCTGCCGGAATGATGTACACTTGCGGTTTGACAAATGTAGGTACACCCTGTGTTGAAAACGGCATTTATCATCCCCAGCACGGCAGAATAGGAATGATGCCTGCAGAAAATGTATCTGTGGAAAAAACTCTTTCCGAAGTGATTGTAAAAGGTGTTGTGCGCGACGGTATGCTTTGCGGTCATAATTTTGAGTTGGAGCGTACAATTATTTTTCCTTGTAACGGCAAAGAAATCACCATACGTGACAAAGTGACAAACAAGGAAGATTTAGCGTCTGAAATGATGATTTTGTATCATTGCAATTTCGGTTATCCTTTGCTCACCCCGAAGTCGAGAATGGTAAAAGGCAAGGGCGAAATTACAGACAACCTCGGAAGTGCGAAGAATCCTATGGAGTGTTCAAAGTCGGGCGAAGCGCAGATTGCCAAAGAGGAAGAAGTGTATTGTCATACAAACACGGCAGACAAAGACGGATATGGTTATGCCGCGGTTATAAATGATGAGATTTCTCTGGGATGTTATGTTAAATATAAAATGGATACACTTCCGCTTCTTATGCAATGGAAGAATTTCTGCACCCACGATTATGCCATGGGACTTGAACCCTCCAATTCTTACATACTCGGAAGAACAGAAGAACGAAAGCACGGAACACTCCCTGTAATCGATGCCCATGAAACCAAGACTTTTGAGATTAAAATAGGAATTCTGGATGGGGAAGAAGAAATATCGGATTTTGAAAAAATGCTGTAATGAAAAAACAGAAAGCCATTTTTATGACTTTCTGTTTTTGCGTATTATGGAATTATGGAAATGCTTCTTTCAAGAATTCCCGTCATATGCGCTATCGCGGTTCCGTAGTTTGTAATCGGAACATTCTGACTTTGTGCAATGGAAACTCTTGAACGCATTTCACTGTCGTTTAACATACACCCTCCGCAATGTACTATGAGTGCATATTCGCTTAAATCGTCGGGAAATGTCCCTCCCGAAGTAAATTCAAAATCAAGTTTTGCTTTTGTGTGATTTTCTATGAGTTTCGGAAGTTTTACCGTACCAATGTCTTTGCACTGTCTGTGATGGGTGCAACCCTCTGATATAAGCACTTTGTCACCGTCTTTCAAAGTATCCAGAACATATGCGCCTTTTACTGCGCTTTCCAAAAGCCCCTTTACCCTCGCCATAAGAATGGAAAATGATGTAAGGGGTATATCCTCGGGGACAATCTGTGAAACCTCTCTAAACACCTGACTGTCTGTAACAACAAGGGCAGGTCTTAACGTTTTCAGGGATTTTTGAAGTTGCTCCGGCTGTACGACTACGGATATTGCACCCGCATCAAGGCAATCGCGTATTGCCTGTTGCTGGGGGAGGATAAGTCTTCCTTTGGGTGCAGATTCGTCTATGGGTGTTACAAAAATAACCACATCATCTTTTTCGATGAAATCTCCCACAAGATGCTTTGTATTTTCTGTGGGTTTCAAAGAGGCTATCTTTTCTTTGAGAACACGGATGTTCCGCCCTGTTTTTGAACTTACGCAAAGGAAATCGTCTGAAATGTCGGAATCGTCACATTTTGTGTACACCACAAGGGTGGGGATTCCCTTTTTTTTGAAAGTCTCCATAAGTTTTTTTTCGTACTCACCGATACCGAAATCACTGTTTGTTACAATTATTGCGATGTCGGTTTTTCGTATTATTTCGTTTGTTTTGCCTATGCGAAGTCTGCCCAGTTGTCCTTCGTCGTCAATTCCTGCGGTATCCGTTATAACCACAGGCCCAAGGGGAGAGAGTTCCATAGCCTTGGATACAGGGTCGGTAGTAGTGCCTGCCACGGGGGAAACAACGGCAAGTTCCTGACCGGTAAAGGCATTTACAAGGCTGGACTTTCCCGCATTTCTTCTGCCGAAAAAGGATATGTGTATTCTGTTTGAAGAGGGTGTGTCATTAAGTCCCATAGTTACCTCCGAAATTGTTCTTTATTCATTGTAACATTCCGAGGCTCGGGTGTCAAATAAAAAACCTTTGTCATGGGTGAATTTTGTTGACTTTTGGAAGATTTTGTGTTATAATTTCTGCAAATGAATTATCTTTTTTGAGGTGGTGGCTTGCCGTGATATCTTTGGAACAAAAAATACTTAAAGAAGGTAAAGTTTTGCCCGGCAATATACTTAAAGTGGATTGCTTTTTAAATCACTGCATAGATGTCGGTTTCCTCATGGAAATGGGCGAGGAGATAGCACGCCTTTATAAAGATGAAAAAGTAAATAAAATTCTTACAATCGAAACATCCGGGATTCCCATTGCATTTGCGGCAGCGCATTTCATGGGTGTTCCGGTTGTTTTTGCAAAAAAAGACAAATCCGGCAACATCTCGGATAGCGTCTATTCTTCGGTTGTCACTTCTTTTACAAGAAAAAATGTGTATAATGCCGTGGTAAGCAAAGAGTTTTTGAATCCATCGGACAGAGTTCTTTTGATAGACGATTTTCTTGCAAAAGGAAATGCCCTGAATGGTCTTATCGACATCTTAAATCAGGCGGGGGCAACTCTTGCAGGTTGTGCAATTGCTATAGAAAAAGGTTTTCAAGGTGGCGGCGATGAACTGCGAAACAAGGGGATAAGAGTAGATTCTCTGGCTATTGTGGAGACTATGGCAGACGATTCTCTCACTTTTCGCAGATAACATTGTATGTAATTTTTTTACATAAATATTTTTTGCCATAAGGCAAGGAGGTACAAAATGAAAAGAATTATTTCATTACTCGTTGTTGCAGTGATGCTTGTAGCGTCAGTTGCTGTACTTTCATCATGCGGCAAGAAAGATGCTGAAGAATTCAAAATCGGATTCATCTTCCTGCATGACGAAAACTCAACCTACGACAAGAACTTTCTTGTTGCTGCAGAAGCGGCAGTAAAAGAGTTAGGTCTCAAGCCCGAACAGTATATCTTCAAGACAAATGTTCCCGAAGGTAACGAATGTTATGAGGCTGCAGCAGACCTCGCTGACCAGGGTTGCGATATCGTATTTGCAAACAGCTTCGGTCACGAACCCTATATGTTAAAAGCTGCAAAAGAATTCCCGGACGTTCAGTTCTGTCATGCAACCGGTACCATGGCACATACCGAAAACGTGCCTAACTTCCAC
>JAZNJU010000082.1:0-26501 GCA_045578205.1 Clostridia bacterium
TGCACCGAAAAGTGCAGGAAGAAACAAACCTCACTGTCAGTTTGATGAGAATTGGCAGTGAGGTTTTTCTCAAGGAAGATTTTGGATTTTTCAATCCAAAATCGGAAAAGTATGCACTTTTCTTACTGCGTTGTGGCTCCTCGCCGTACCTTTGTACTGTCTTCGTCGCCACGCCTCGTCTGCATCCGTTTTTGTACGTCGGTCAACATTGCCGGATGCACCGAAAAGTGCAGGAAGAAACAAACCTCACTGTCAGTTTGATGAGAATTGGCAGTGAGGTTTTCTTTTCAACGCACAACACAAGAGAACCGTCCCCTTGTGTTACAAGAGAACCGTCCCCTTGTGTTGTTTTTGGGTTGAGAAAAGAAAAACCCCGCATTTTGCGGGGTCAAATTACTTTTTGTTAGATATCTTGTATTCCGTGGGAGTAGTTCCGAAGTAACTTTTGAACTTTCTGTAGAAATACCCGATGTGGTTATAGCCTATAAGGTTGCTGACTTCGGTGGCAGAAAGGTTATCGTCGCTCATAAGAAGCGCTGCCGTTTTTTCCATTCTTAGACTTGTAAGTTTGTCGATAAACTTTTCGCCTGTTTTCTTTTTGAAGTAAGCAGAAAAATATGCAGGAGACATAAAGACATGGGATGCCACGTCATCCAGAGAAATATTCTCGCTAAGATGGTCATTTATGTAGTCCATTGCAGAGTCTATTATCTTATCGTCAGAATCTTCGCGCGGTTCTATCTCGTCTATACCATGGACATTGAGAAGTTCTTTTATGGATGCGTGGGTTTTGCAGGAACTCACACTCACATCAATATCCAGAATAGTGCGGAAATTGCTTATCATTTCCTGCGAAAACTTGTCTATTGTGCACTTGGTGTCGGGATTTTTGTGAATAATTATCCACGAAACGTTGTTGTATGAGCAAAGAGCAAGAGAAAAGTATCCGTCATTTGTCTGGAACGGGTGCATATTGCTTATTGCATGGTAAAGTTGTATGGAATTGTACTTGAAAGTTTTTGTAAGAAACGCTTCAAAATCCTGAATATGGAAAACAACAAGTGAACATACGGAGTTTTGGGGCACAAAATCAATTCCCAGACTTTTGAGTTGTATGTTCAGGTTGTTGATATCGGTAATATTTCCGCACAAAAGATTGGAAAAGAACTGCAATCTTTCGTAGATATCGTCTCTGGAAGAAAAAGGAGATATCTTTTCCGAAGAGGCGGCAATTTTCTCCAAAGCATCTATAAGAACGGAATAATCGATGGGTTTTGTGAGGTAGTCCACCACGTTTTTGTATCGGAGCGCTCTCTGTGCATAGGAAAATTCACGGTGAGCACTAAGGAAAAGTATTTTAATGTGGGGGTAGTGTTCGCTTAAAAACTCAACCAGTTCCAGACCGTCGGGCTTTGGCATGCAGATGTCGGTTATAATCACATCCACAGGGTTGTTTTTAATATACTCGATGGCATCATCACCGCAGGAAAAGGCATCGCAGAGTTCATAGCCGAAATCAGACCAGGCGACAAGTTGCTTGAGACCCAACAGGCTCATTTCGTCATCATCCACAAGAATAATTCTCAGTGCCATCATATCCCTCCTCCTTTGAAATGCCGTAAATTGCAAAAAAATTACAACTTTCCTCCGTAAATTATAGCAAAACGCAGTTTGTTTGTAAATACACAATATTTAGAAAAAAAGTGAATTTATCAAAAAAATATGCACTACATTACGTTGAAATCCGTCACAAAGGGTGTGGTTACCGTTACCAACGTAAACTCATCTTCCACAGACATTTTGCAGTAGTAATCGTCACCGAAAACGAGTTTTACTCTTTTGTTTACGTTGAATAATCCGACGTGGTTTTTGTTGTTGCTTACGCCCTCATAGAGCAGAGAGTTTATTTTTTCCATTTCTTCCATTGTGGGTGAGGGGCCGTTGTTCTTTATGGTGATTTTGAGAAGTCCGTTTTCTTTTTTTGCGCTTATTACAAGAACTCCTCTCTTTTTCTTGACATATTTTATTCCGTGTTTGAAAGCATTTTCAATAAGAGGCTGAAGAGTGAATTTGATGTACATACAGTTCTTTGTCTCTTCGTCTATGTCCCATATGACATCAAAGTTATTGTTGGACATATAGGATTGTATTTTTATGTATTTTTCGCAGTATTCAAGTTCTTTGGAAAGTTCAATTGTGTAGTTTTTGGTATCAATGGATTCTTCCAGAAGTTCCGAAAGGGAAATGAGGGTCTTGCTTTCGGGATTGTCCACTCCGTTTTTTAACATCAGCGAAAGGTTGAGGGTGTTTAGCGCGTTGAAGAGAAAATGCGGAGTAAACTGAGATTGCAAAACCTGTGTCTGGAGAACTTTCAGGTTTGCAAAACTTGAAAGGAGTTCCTCTTCCAGTTTTTTATTCTGTGACTTCATACTCAGGATGTTCTGGTTTATGTACATTATTTCGTTGGCTGAATCCGAAAAATCATTCAGAGGGTCTGCCTCGTTTACGTTCTTAACAATTTCCTGCACGGTCTTGTAAGAAAAAGACGCAAGCAGGTATGCCACAGCCACCGAAAGCAGGGCAACCGCAAGAATAAACAGTATTGCAAGCAGAATAAAGTTTGAATAAAAAGGCTGTGAGTGTTCAAATGCCATATGCAGATACACATCGTACACCTTTGATGTGATTTCGGTGTGTTTATTGTACATTCTGAGGTGGACTTCTTCATCTTCAAGATTATACTTGGGGTTGAAACCCGAAATTTCTCCGGTGCTGAAAAAGACATTTTTCTCTCCGTCAATAAGTGTCAGAGACACATTTCTCCCCGAGGGGTCCGTTGCAAGAGAACGCAGTTGTGAGCCGTTTATTGTAAAAATCACAAGACCCAGTTCTTCGTTATTGGATGCAACATTGTAGCAAAGGCACATGGTATTTCCGTTTTTGATGTAATAGCAATACTTGTCAGACGGTATATCCTTCCACGGAGTGAATGAAAAATCTTTCGAAGGACCGTTGCCCTCCGTGGACAGAACATAATCGGCTTTTTTGCTGTATATTGCTATGGAACTGATACCGCTTGACGGTGTACAGTACTTTTTGGTAATGCCCACAAGACTGTTTACGGAACGGATTCCGTATTCATCCAGTTCCGGTATCCCCGAAGTATTCATAAAAACGGGAAAGCCGTTTTCAAGAAGAAGGCTTAAGTATATTTCTTCAGTGGAGTTGTACAAAGTTTCTATTTTACTCTTAGCCGACGCAAAAATCTGGGATGAAGAAGTTTTGGACTCAAGCGATACCGCCCGGTAATAATACACCGTAAGAATCAGAACCAGAATAGCAAGAGGAATAACGATTATGGTAAAAAACCGCTTCAGATGAGACATGAAAATACTGCTCCGTTTGAAGTGGGATATCAGAATATTTTTGTGTTTTCGAAAGCCTGCCATACCTACTCCTCCTTTCAGCAAGTATTATAATACAATGAAAGGACAACACCTGTCAAGTACGGCAAATTGCGACAAGATGTTACAAGAAAGTTAAAATTCAAAAAAAAGTGCATACCGACCAAAAAAATGTGCATTGTATGTTCTGCGCAAAAATGATAAAATTACTTTGTAATATGTGTGAAAGTGAGGTCAAATAATGAAAACTGACAACCAAGCGACAATATCGGATAAACCTCTCAGAATAAAGAGACACAAATTCGATATGGATAACTTCCAGATGTGGACCCTGGCAATCATACCCATACTTCTCGTATTTGTATTTTGCTACATCCCCATGGGCGGTATTATAATCGCATTCAAAGACTACAATTATCAGGGAGGTATTTTCGGCTCCCCTTGGAACGGATTCAAAAACTTTGAGTTCATGCTTTCCAGCAATATGTTCACAAGAATAGCCACCAATACAATCGTTATGAACTTTATCATAATAATTTGCTCAACCGTGTGCTCTGTGTTCGTTGCTCTTGTACTTTTCCAGTTAAGAAGCCGAAATGCAACAAAAGTATATCAGACTGTTATGATAACACCCCACTTTTTGTCCTGGGTTGTTGTATCATATATGGCGTATGCACTTTTGCATACAACAAACGGAACACTCAACCAACTTATCACCTCGTTTGGAGGAAAAGAGGTTGACTGGTATTCAAAACCTGACGCATGGCCTGCCATACTTACTGTGGCTTCCGTTTGGAAACACCTCGGTATGGATTCGCTCATCTACTATGCAACCCTTATGGGTGTTGACATATCTTTGGTAGAAGCAGCCAAGGTAGACGGTGCAAGCAAACTTCAGGTTAACCGTTACATAATGATACCTATGCTCGCGGGCATAATGACAATTCAGATTATATTAAAAATCGGCGGTATCTTCAGAGCAGACTTCGGTCTTTTCTATCAGGTGCCCAGAAACATCGGTGCCCTTTACCGTACAACCGACGTTATCGATACCTACATTTTCCGTGCAATGCGTGTATCGGGAGATATGGGAACTTCATCTGCAACCGGTCTTCTTCAGTCAATCGTAGGTTTCGTCCTGGTTGTGTTCACCAACTGGGTTGTAGGTAAGATTGACGATGAGAAGACATTATTCTAAAAGGAGGACAAAGACATGAAAAAAATCAAAGACATGCAACTTGGCATAAACGCATTTTTTATTTTCATCTGTGCCCTCATAGTTTACCCTCTTCTCATGGTTATAGCGGTGTCTCTCTCCAAAGAGTCGGACATAGCAAACTATGGATATCTGCTTATCCCCAAGGCAATTGATTTCTCTGCCTATGAGTTTGTGTTCAAAAACCCTCAGAAGATAATTGACGCCTACGAGGTTACGGCAATTGCGGCATTTTGCTTTATGGGATTCAGTGTGCTTTTCATGGCAATGGTAGCGTACCCGCTTTCCAGCAGAACGTTCAAAGCAAGAAAGTATGTAAACTTCTACCTATACTTCACAATGCTTTTCTCCGGCGGTCTTGTACCGTCATACATACTCATTACACGTTATCTCGACATCGATGATACGCTCCTTGTGTATATACTCCCCGGACTTATAAGCCCATGGTACATATTTATGATGAGAACATTCTTTGCCGATATCCCCGGTGAAATGCTCGAAGCGGTAAAGATTGACGGCGGCAACCAGTACACAGCATTCTTCCGCTTTGTACTTCCCCTTTCAAAGCCCGTTCTTGCAACGGTTGCACTCTTTATGTTCCTTGCAAAGTGGAACGACTGGAACACAAGTATGCTCTACATAAACGACAGTTCGCTTTACAGTCTCCAGTTCCTTTTGCAGGATATAATGGAAAATATCAATATGATTCAGTCCTCTACCGTTGATAAGCAGTCTCTTATGAACGTTCAGGATATCCCCACAGAAACAGTACGTATGGCAATGGCAGTGGTAGTTGCAGGTCCCGCGCTTGTAATATTCCCGTTCTTCCAGAAGTACTTTGTAAAAGGACTTACCGTAGGTTCGGTTAAAGGCTGATATAAATTTTTACAATTTATATAAATTATTTATTTTAGGAGGAAATGAAAAAATGAAGAGAATTTTAGCATTACTGCTCGTTTTCGTTATGTTGTTCTCTCTTGCTTCCTGTAAGTTCGGAAAGAAGAAAGACAGTAACGTAATCACATGGTATGCGTTCGGTGACGAACAGCCCGATATGGCAAAAGTCATGGAAGCAGCAAACAAAATCATTGAGCCAAAACTTGGTGTCAAACTTGACTTAAAGTTTATCCCCGCCAGTGCGTATGACCAGAGAATGAAGATGATGATGGCTTCCGGTGCGGAGTTTGACATCTGCTTCACATCCAACTGGAAAAATGATTATGTTTCCGCAGCAAGAGACGGCGGTCTTATGGATATCACAGACATGATTTCCGACGACCTCTATGGAATTATGGATGAAAAATACTGGAACGATATGAAAATAGACGGCAAAATCTATGCTGTTCCAAACATGCAGGTTATGTACACTCAACTTGCTGTATCCGTTAAGCAGGACCTTGTTGAAAAGTACGACATCGACTTAAGCGGTATTGAACACGTAGAAGATATTGAGCCCATTTTAGAACTTCTCCACGAAAAAGAGCCCAACCTCTACACATACAACAACCGTTGGTCCACACATCCCTGGACATATGATATTCAGGCAGACGTATCCGGCGGTGTTGGTATTTCCGCTCACAAAGAAACAGGTGAAATCCTTGAAGACGGAACTCCCGAAGGAAAACGCGGTATAGAGAAACTCCGTGAATGGTACCAGAAAGGTTATATCCGTCAGGACTATGCTTCTTCCAACAACGACAACAACCCCACAGATATTAATCAGGGTAAATACGCTGTTATGATTCAGGGTTACAAACCCGGTCAGGAACAGGAAGATACTGTTAAATATGTTTACAAAACAATCACAAAGCCTCACTTCACAGGTGCTACATCCACAGCACTGGGTATTGGTGCAGGTTCCAAGAACCCCGAAAAGGCTCTTGAACTTATTCACCTTGTAAATACCGACAAAGAACTCTACAACATCATTTGCTATGGTTTGGAGGGTGTACACTACGACTTGAATGCCGAGGGCAAGATTGTTAAGAAAGATGGCTCCAAATATGCTCCCAACTCCGACTGGCAGTTTGGTAACCAGTTCAACGCTATCCTTACCGAAGGTATGGACGACGATGTTTGGGAAAGAACCAGAAAACTCAACGACGAAGCATTGGTATCTGTTACAACAACCTTTAAACTTGATACAGAGCCCATCAAGAATGAACTTGCACAACTTAGTGCGGCTCATCAGGAATACTCCGATTATCTCACAGTCAAGGATTATGAAAAATACACCAAAGACAAAGAGGCTGCTTTGAAAGCCGCAGGCAGAGATAAAGTTGTTGAAGAAATCAAGAAACAGATGGCTGAACACGTTAAAAATTTTAAAAAGTAAAAGAGTATAATATTGTTTTCGATAAGCACCGGAAGTTCTCCGGTGCTTGTCGGGACTTTGGGAAACCGTTTTCAAAGACAGTTTTTTGACTTTTTTTTAGCATTTGCGCGTAAAATTGTTTAAAAATAGTTATTTTTTTGTGAAACAAGCAAAATTTACATATAGATTAACACAAACTTTGCAAACAAATCCGCACAATGGATATTACATATATACACACACAATAAAAAAAAGGAGAATTTTATGAAGAGATTTTTATCCGTAATCCTCTCAGTGGCAATGCTATGCAGTGTGATTACCATTCCCGCATTAACTGCGTCGGCATCTGTTGCATATCCGGATTATGTTGTAGGCGATATGCCTCAGAATATGCTCAGAACCGTAAGTGAGATTGGCGGTGATTCCCCGTGGTGGGTCCAGATGGGAACCACGTCGACAGACAGAATAGCCCGCAGCACTTTAAACGGTTACAAGGGAATAAGCATAACTGCTAAGGGAACGGCAGGAGAACTCATGAGTGGTGCTGCACCCACAGACAGCGCAATGACAAATGGATTGTACATAAACACTCCGCTTGTAGTCGGCAACAACTTCGTGAAATCCGATGGTTCTTCATACGAAGGTGACATTGCCGGAGGCAAGAGTTATGTATATAAGGTACAGGTCAAAAACTTAAATCCCGACATTACTCCGAATATCCATGTGCGCCTGTATGACCGCGATGGGGGCGGCGCACAGTATACCAAGGAACACGGTTCTGCAGGTATGGCAGTTACAAGCACAGAATGGATGGATTTAAAGGGTACTATTTACAATGCCGATGATTCCTCCGCTTCACACACGATAAATAACCGCGATATGGTGAGCATAGGATTTCCTACCGCTACTACCTATGCAGGAAGCAGTGTTGGATTTAATTTGACAGACGAAAGCACAGGCATGTACAGGATGTACTTTGCCGAAGAGAAAGCATACGACATTACAAACACCCTTACAACCGGTTCGGCAGTTATTACAACCGCTAACACCGCAACCTTTAAGGCGCAGGTTTTAAACCAGATTGGACTTCCCGGTTATCTCGACCAGACATTCAGATGGATGGCACTTGATTCTGCCACAAGAACTACTGAAATTGAAGGTATAGTAATTACTCCTTCACAAGATACCGCAACTGCCACAGTCGGCGTAACAGCAGATGTTGACCCGGGCACATACGACATAGTTGCATACAGCGAAGTCTACAACATGGCAAAGGGCTACAGAATAACAGTAGATGTTCCCAGTAAATATGTGGATTATATCCCCGTTGAAAGCGATGATAATCTTGTAAAAGATACGATAGGTGGCGGTATATACGATCTCCAGTATATTGGTGTAGACAATGATGGGGTCGATAATGAGGAAACCGAAGAAGAAGAAAATTTCGGAGTTAAACTCTCGCACAGATACACCGATAGTTACATAGCCGTAAAATCCGGTGTTGCATATGATGGAAGCACCAAAGTAGGTAAGTTCGGCTCCTATAAACAGTACGGTTCATATATATCGCCGAATATTCTTAAACAGACTCCTGCAAACGCAACCAACTATGTTGTAAAGTTTGCTGTCCGCAAGAGTTCTAATAGTCCTGCTAATCCCAAGGTGTCATTTATAGCACACGACCCCGACAACGGTTCGGTAAACCACACCAGCAAAAACTATGGTGCTGCAGGGCTTATGCTCACAGATACAAGTTGGGTTACTTTTAAGGATACTCTCCGTATTCCCGCCAAGCGTTCTGACCTTGCAGACAGAAATAATGTTCCTCAGTTGGAAATTGCTTTTCCTGTAGATACGCTTGCAGGTACAAGTTTTGATATCAGTTGGAAAGCAACCGGTACAGAGCCTTTCTATCTTGCTGTAGAAAATGTTCACGATATCACAACAAGCCTTGTATCGGGTTCTTCCACCGTTAAATACGGTGACACAATAAAACTCAAGGCAGAAGTAGTCAATCAGGTAGGTCTTACAGGCTATCTGAACCAGAATTTCACATGGAAGGCTCTGGACAAAGATACCAGAAAGTTGCAGATAGACGGTATAACCGTAACACCTTCCAGGGATACAACTACTGCCAATGTATTTATAGGCGAGGATGTTCCCGAAGGTGAATATGCCATAGTTGCATATTCCGAGGATTACTCCATTGCAAAAGGATTCATAATTACTGTTGAAGATGCGCAGGTTTCCGGAGATTATGTTCCATCAGGCAACCCTCTTGTCGGTAATATCGTTTCCAACAATATGGATGCAAACAATTTTACAGGAAGATGGCTTGCAACATTTGAAGCAATAGCGCCTACACACACCGGCGGTGTTTCCGGTGCCATGAGATATCCCATAGTGGCAAATCCGCAATACTGGAGCAATTCAACACCAATTGCCGGCGGTAATATGACAAAGGCTATCGGAGAATACCAGTGGAAAGCAACAAATTATGTTATTTCAACAGATTTGAAAAATCATCCTGATGCCTCTGTTAAGGAAAGCAGATTCGGCTATATGATATCATCAGGTGACGGCACAAGCACGAGCAGTCCGTATAAATTCCTTGAGGTCACATCTTCCGAGTGGCAGACCTTTAAGTTTGTACTTCCCGTTACTGCGGCAGGTACTTCGGCAAGTAATCTTTACTACGGTTACCCGAACGACACTTCAATCCGAAACCCCCAGGGTACGGACATACTTCACAGACTCGGCTCTTTCTACATAGCGGAAGAAATTCCCTATGCAATAAACGTTTCGGGCGAAAATACAACTTTAAGAGCAGGAGAGGGAAGCCTGACTTTCAACGCCAAGGTTCTTAATCAGTTGGAAATCCCCTATGAGGGAGAAACCAATATACAATGGTATGTTATGAACGAGTACCGTACCGAGCGTGTGGATGCCTTTAATCTTGTGGCGTCTGCTGACGGTGAAAGCGTCACGGTTTCTGCTCCCAAAGGACTTGCCCATGGCAAGTATGTAATAGTTGCCGAGGATAATTCCCTGGGTATATCGGGATTCAGAAAGAGTATGGAATTCACACTCATCCCTTACGATATTGATATGGAAGACGGCAAAGCCGTAATCTATGTATCACCCTATGGTGATGATGACGACTACGGAACAAAAGCCCGTCCTCTTGCAACATTTGAGGGTGCACTGAACAAACTTGAGGAACTCCATAAAAAAGAAATCCCCGTTGCAGAGGTTATCTTCCGCGGCGGCGATTACAGAATAAACAACGCAAAAGTAACAGATATTCACTCAGGCACAGATACCGAGAGCGTAGTATTCAAGTCCTAT
The DNA here is from genome assembly GCA_045578205.1 of Clostridia bacterium. Lineage (GTDB taxonomy): Bacteria > Bacillota > Clostridia > UMGS1810 > UMGS1810 > RGIG8748. Next base: position 10,283 of record JAZNJU010000082.1, read on the forward strand.
CCGGGTGAAAAGGCAGTATTCAAGGGTTCCGTGGAACTTGACATGAGCAAGGCAGAGCACGTTACCGATACTGCAATTTTAAACCGCATGTATCCTGAAGTTCATGACAAGGTTGTTGTAATAGACCTTGAAGAGCAGGGCATAAGTCAGAAAGAAATAACAGAACTTACAGGTATAAATTCTATCTATGGGTTAAAGAGTTCTTTGGATTACAACACCATATATGTAAACAATGTTGAACAGCCCATAGCCCAGTGGCCAAACGGCAGAGAATATACCGTATGGTCTCCAAAGTACAGTTGGTATATCAGCGATAAACTTAAAGGTGAACTCTATCCTCACCAGATGGGTTATACCAATGGTGACAAACCCGACAGATGGGCAAATGCTACCCAGTGGTGGGTATCTGTATTCCCCGAGTGGGACTTTACAAGATACAGACTTTCTCCCCAAAGTATAGACACCTCCAAAAATATAATATACTATCCCGAAGATACAGTCGAACTGACAAGCACTGTTTCCAGACGATGGAAAGCATACAACCTGCTGGAAGAAATTGACCTTCCCGGAGAGTTCTGTATAGACAGAGAGAATATGAAACTGTATTTCTATCCACCCTATGACACAGAGGATGCCAAGGTAGAATTTTCTACAGTCAAAAATCTTCTCACAGTAACAGGTGCATCAAACATAACATTTGAAAATCTGCACTTTACACAGAACACATCCACAGCAATTACTATATCCGATGTAGTCAATGTAGACTTTGACGGATGCTACATCACAAACATAGGTTACAGAGGACTTGTAAATAGCGGAAGCCAAAAACCCATAACAGGTGCCAATTACTGGCAACAGTCATTTATGAGCAAAGATGCTTCCTACAACTGTGATATCCGAAACTGTGTGTTCGACAACTGCGGTAGTGCATCGATACATATTGTGGGCGGAGACACCGATACGCTTACACCGAGCGGCAATATAATAGAAAACAACATCATTACCCGTTCAAATCAGCGTTCCCCCGTTGAATCTGCACTCAGCGTTTCAGGTGTAGGTAACATAATCCGCAACAACAATATTTCCAAGAGTACACAGCATGCCATATCCATGTACGGCAATGACCACCTCATAGAAAAGAACGAAATCCACACAGTTCTCCGTGAGGTTGCCGATGCCGGTGCTATCTATCAGGGCAGAAACCAGATGATGAGAGGTTCCACCATAAGTGCAAACCTTATTCACGATATATGGCCTACAGACTCAAGACTTGTCAGCGGAACAGTAGGTATATATATGGATGACTGCCAACAGGGTAATATCATTAAGAACAACTTCTTAATTGGTACCAAGACGGGTTATAACTCCCACGGTGCTGCAGCGCAGAAGATATTAAATAACATCATGGTAGACAACAATTCCCCCTGGAATTTCCCGGGCAACCCCAACTCTTCCACAGAGACAAAGGCTGCCGGCGGCACCAACGATTGGGACAGCAAGGACGGCATTATCGGCAAGGTTCGTTCCACAATGTACGATACTTCTAAGAACACAGACACTATGGAACTTTTCCTGTCCGAGATTTACGATCTGGAACTGTACAGAACTCGTTATCCTGACCTTGCAGACTGGATAGACACAAACAAGAATCCCCACAGTTACACGGTATTCGACGGTAATATATCCGTAGACGGAGTAACCAAAGGGTCAATGTGCTGGGACGACACCAATTTTGCACAGATAGGTACAAACCCCACAGACTACACCAAGGATATATTTGTAGATCCCGATGCTCTTGACTATCGTGTAAAGAGCACAAGCGAGGCTGCAAAGGCAAACCCGAACCTTCTTTCCGATGCTAATTTCGACATCGACACACTTGGTCTTACAAACGGTTTTGCAGTAGATGAAAGCAATGCGCCTTTCAAACTTATCTATCCACAGAATGAATCAACCGTGTCCGTAGCAACACAGTTGTATTGGGAAGATGCTTTCCTGGCAGATACATACACAGTGACTATTGCAAAAGATGCAAACTTTACAAAGGACGTTATAACCAACAAAACAAGAACAAATGTCTTTGACATTTCATCACTTACTTCCGGCACCAGATATTACTGGAAGGTTACAGCAGAAAACACTTCCAGAACTATGGCTAACACTTGGGAAAGCGATGTTTACACATTCTTTGTATCAGACATTGCAATCACAAATACAGCGCTTTTGGAAAACGGAAATAAGGTATCTTTCTCAATGGATATAGTAAGCAATGTTTCTCAACAAAGTTATGATGCAACAGTTTATGTAGCCGCTTATGATTCACTTGGCAATATGATGGATATCACAAGCGCTCAAAAAACAATTTCTTCCTCAAAGTCAAATATCCCTGTGGAATTTGACACCAAGGGAGAATATAGCATAGATTATGTCAAAGTTTTTGTGTGGAAAAACGGAGATGTTACACCTCTTCGCGCCGCAAAAGTTTTGACAAAGTAAAAGAGAGAATAAAAATTTTGCAGGGAGAGTTCCTATCTCCCTGCAGCAAAACAAAAGCAGTAAAAAGTAGTAAAAGCAGTAAAAAGCAGTAAAAGCAATAAAAGGAGGATATAATTTATGAAGAGAATTTTAGCAATGTTGCTCTGTGTAGCACTAACTCTGACTATGTTCATAGTTCCCGGAGCAGTCGCTATGGCAGACGAAACACCGGTTTACACGGATTATGTTCCATCCGGTACAATGCCGGGAAATCTTATTAATTCCCAAACAGAAAGCGTAGCAAGTATGCTCCAGTACTTCACCAAGGGGCAGAATGGTTCAGATGTTAAAATAGGTTGGAACAGTTGGACTCAGATTGTTGTTACTTCCACAGAGGCATATGACGGCACAACTCTTATGGGAAAAACAAATAATTACTATGTTCCCGGTGCTGAGATTCATGACAAGATCTTAGATCCCAAAAGCATAGTAGAAGGTAATAGTTATGTTGTGAGATTTTGGGCAAAAGCATCAAAGGGTTCTGATGATATAGTTCGCGACACCAAGGTTAATATAGGTGTTACAAACTTTAAATACTGGAATAACATAGACTATACCGTAGAGTACGGCGAAGAAGGTATGCTTGTTGGTTCCGATAAATGGTATGAATTCAGAGGCAGTATTCCGATAACTGCCCCTGCAAGCGGACAGGCAGGAAACAGAACACCTCTTATACATATCGGACTTTCCACCAAGGCACTTCAGGGAACAGGCGTAACCATAAGCGATGGTTTAAACGGCGAGCCCGGTAAGGTGTTTATAGCACCGGAAATTGCATATGATATTTCAAATAAACTTACCGAAGGTGATTCCAAAATAGAAAGAGGAGACACCCTCACCTTTGAAGCACAGGTTATAAATCAACTTGAACTTCCCGGATGCCTTGATCAGACCTTTGTGTGGAAGGCTATGGACACCTCCAGACAGAAAGAGGTGGAAGGCTTCACCATAGTTCCGTCTCAGGACACAGCAACAGCGGAAGTTACAGTAGAAGATACAGTTCTTCCCGGCTCATACGACATAGTAGCATACAGCGAAACGTACAACATGGCAAAAGGTTTCACAATTACCATGGATGCACCGGACTATTACAAGGATTCCGGCGATATAACAATCGAAGCAAAACTCAATACAGATTCAGATGACGCTTGGACTTCTTCCAACGTTACAACAGGCCTTGTAAATTCTATTGATGTTAAGGCTGCACTCCAGGATAACACAGAGGCTTTCCAGTGGTTTGTAACAGATAAAGACAGAATAACGGTTATAGAAGACATATTCACTGTGGATGTACTCACAAAAGAGGGCGCAGAGCAGACAGCAAGAATTGTGCCCAGAACAGATGTTGATGTTAAACCCGGTGACTATAATGTTATAGTAAAGGCAAAGGACGGCTCTGTAAAGGCACAGCCCATAACTCTCAATATAGACGGAGATATGAAGGTGATTTTGGAAACCTTCATAAGCGGTAATGCAGATAACATAGAGGAAGGTCTTAACGGCGCATATTTAAGCGTGTTGGGACTTTTGGACTCCAATGCTTCAAAGGCAGACAAGAAGGCTCTTGCTGCAGTGATTGCAGACTCCGCTGAGGAAGAAGGCATTACAACTTCAACAGAACTTTCCGACCTTCAGGCAATAGTAGAAACACTTGCAATAGCGTCCTACTACAACACCAAACCCGCTGATGTAGAAGTGGCAGATGAAGACGGAAACTTCCTCTTTGCCAAGGAACTCGGCATAGAAGACAGCGGTGAAACTACATTGTACACTGTGTTTAATGAAAGAATCACCAAAGAGGGTAAGAAAGCATTACAGACACAACTTTCCGCAAAAGGCTACACAAGTTTTGCGACCCTTAAAAGCGATGCAAAGGAAGGCTTACTCCTCTACACTCTTGCATATCCCAACGTAAACGGTGTTGAATACGTTTCCGAAATATTTACCGAAGCAAATCTCAAAGCAGTTGGTATAGATGCTTCAAACTATCTTGCACTCACCGAGCCTATGGCATTCAACGACAAGGTTGCCGGCGAACTTTACACCTTCGCGGAACTCAAAGAAATGTTAGAAGAAGCCGAAGACGAAGTGCCGGATGATGAAGAAGAGGAAGAAGATACTCCCACTGTTTCCAAAGGCAGCGGTTTCTCCGTAGGTTCTTCCAAGAAAGAAGAAAAAGAGGAAGAAGAAGCAGTAAGTCCCGAAACATACTCCTTTGCAGATGTAGGTCAGAGTCACTGGGCATACAGCGATATTCACTACTTAAAGAGCATAGGCGTTATAGACGGTATAGGCGACAATGTGTTTGCCCCCGAAGCGGACGTAACAAGAGAACAGTTCTTAAAGATTATCATAGACGCATTTAACATTGAAAAGAAAGCAGCAGCAAACGCATTTACAGATGTTGACACATCCGCATGGTATGCACCCTACGTTGCAGCAGGTGTGGCAAACGGTATAATAACCGGAACAAGCGAAACAACTTTCGGAACAGGCATTGCCATTACAAGACAGGATGCCTGCACAATTCTTTCAAGAGCATTGGGTCTTGTGGACGATGCTGAGGGTGACCTTACATTCTCCGATGCAGACACAATCGCATCTTATGCAAAATCCGCAGTATCCGCTCTTGCAGGATATGCTATTGTAAACGGTTTTGAAGACGGTACTTTTGGTCCTTCCAAATTGTGCTCCAGAGCACAGGCTGCAAGGATTGTTGCCAATGCAATAGGTATCGTCAATGCACTCAATGCACAGTAAGGGAGGTAATATAATATGAAGAGAATACTATCAATTATTCTTACTGTGGCACTTTGCTTAAGTATTTGCAGTTTTCCGGCACTTGCCGATTATTCTCCTGCAGAGAACTTTGCACTTGCCCTCAATATGACAGACAAAGATACATACGTTCCCGGCAAAACTATCACCAGAGCAGGTTTTGCAGAGATAATTGCAAGAATGTGCAACCTTATGGATGCAAACAAGAACTTCAAATTGTGGCAGGAATATGTTTACGGTGCCGACAACAATGACACCGTAATCACTGACTGGGGCGGCGATGCATTCATGGATGTTGACCCCTCACTCCCACAGTATGACGCAATTATGAAAGTCTACAAATACGGTTATATGAACGGTATGACCGAAACACACTTTGGTCCTAACTACGACATAACAATGGCACAGGTTGTCAAGGTTATGGTTTCCATGCTCGGCTATGACCCCATGGCAGAAGTAAAGGGCGGATATCCCAACGGTTATATCCAGGCTGCAAGTACAATCAAACTCACAAGCGGTATGAGTTTCGCAGGTGACGATTACGCTACATACGAGCAGGTTGCACAAATTATATATAATGCACTGGATATCCCTGTATATGAAATCGGTGCAATAGGCGAAGATTATGTAGACTATGTAAAAAGTGAAAACACTTTCCTTACCGAGCGCCTCGGTCTTGAGAGAGCAGAAGGCATACTTACAGACAATGGTATTACTTCCCTCTACGGTGTTTCAAAGGCAGGTAAGGATGCAATCGTTGTTGGTGATACCACAATCCTTGTGGAAGATTGCCTCTATGCAAGAGATTACATCGGAAAACAGGTGGAAGCATACTATATGCCCACATCAGGCAAAAACCACCTTGTGTATGCCTGCGTATCCGAAGATGACGAATCAATCACAATAGATGCAAGAGATTTCTCCGGTTACCAGAACGGAAGATTTACATACTTCAACGAAAATGGTAAACTTGAGTCCGAAAGCCTTACAAAGGCAAAACTCATATACAACGGTGCGGCACTGGGCACCTGGTCCACCGCAATTCTCTCCGGCATTATGTTCGGCGACATAACAATAGTTTCCACATCCGGTGACAGAAACTATGACCTTATCATTGCAAATGATTATATGGTAGGTAAGGTTACAAAGAAAGATGCCGCAACAGGTAAAGTCTATGCAGAGCCTTTCTACACAGGAATGGAAAGCATAAGAACAATAGACCTGTCTGAAGCAAGCGGTGCAGTTTCCACAATATACGATTCCAACGGCAACATCGTAGACTTTGAAGACATCATGGCAGGTGACGTTGTAAGTGTATTAAAGAGCGACAGCAAGAGTGCAGGAAAAGCACTCAAGGTTATTGTATCTGCAAATAAGATAGCATCCTTTACACTTACCGACTATGAAATATCTGACAAACTCACCATAAAGAATGCAGATGAAGCATATGAAATTGAATACAACAAAAAGTTAAATAAACCCGACACTCTCGTTATAGGCGACAGTTTCGCAGTGTACTTTGACTTTATGGGCAATGCAGTATGGTACGAAAAGGTAAGCGCAGGTACAGCCACAAAGAAGGCTATTCTTCTTGATAGTGCAAATGATCCCAACGGTCTTGATTCTGTAAGTTACATCCGTTTGTACACAGATGCAGGCAAGGTAATAACTCCCCAACTTGCAGAAAGAGTATGGGTAAACGGCAAAAAGTACGATGCCGACGAAGTAAAGGCACTTGTAGGCCCCTCAATTTCCGAGCCCGTTCTCTATGAACTGAACGCAGAGGAAACAGAACTCAAAGCAATCATAACACCTCTTGCATACGGCGAAGCGGATACCGACAACCGCGGATGGTATGCAGTAACTCCCAAGATAGAACTTATGGCAGACAAGATTACAGCAACCGACTGGGCAACTCACATCAGCGAAAACGGCTATGTTTACTCTGCATCCAACGGATATCTTTTCTCCGGCAAGTTTGGTCATTCAACATCAAAGACAGTCACATTCTCTATACCCAATGATGCAGCGAAGTTCGATGATGAAAAGATGTTCTCCGTAAACAGCACAGGCTTCATGGTAGATGAACGTTATATTGTAAACGGTTACTCCAACGACCGCTTAAGTTTAGTTCCCGAAGTTCTTGTAACTGCTTCCAACTCAAAGGCTGGTGCGAGAGATGTTAAAGACTACACAGCATTCCTCGTATCCAAGGTTTATTCAACACTTGATGCAGACGGTGAAGAAGTAACCGCCCTAAAGGGTATCTACTTCGATTACATTGCACGTACTTCCAAGGAAATGACCTTTACAATGAGTGAAGAAACAGTATTCATAGGACCCAAGGTTAACGGAACAGTTCTTAATCTGGATTCACTTCCCGATGACGGAAGCCAGCCCATCTACAAAACAAAACAGCCCTACACATTCAATGCCAGCGGTCCTGCAGAGATTGAGGCAGGAGACATTATTCGTTTTGCAACCACATCAGACGGTGTTATTTCTTCAATCCGTCTTTGCTACGATAAGAGCACAGGCAATACATTCAGCAGTGGTTCCAGAAACAAATATGCAGGCGGACCCGAAGTTAGCCAGAACGAAACTGTTGTTGCAACACCTGCAATCTTAAAGGGTTCAACCTTAAAGTTTGCCATAAACGGTACCGACCCCGCACTCTTTGATGACAAGGATGCAGGATTTGACGAAACCAAGTTCAGAGTAATGACCATTGGCACAGGTTGGATTTACATTGTAGAAGAATCTGCCAAAGGCTTGATTGTTAAGAAAGGCACATTGGATGACATCATAACATATGAGGTTTCCGGTGAGGCAAATTCAAATGTTATCCTGCTTTCACAGTATGGTAACTTAAACTACGGTACAGTTATATACAGATAATAGGATGTACACAGAAAGGAGAAAATTATGATTAAAAAAATCGTTTCGCTTTTTGTGGTAATCCTCATGCTCGTAAGTTCCGTCCCCGGCGCATTTGCCGTCGAGGACGCAGCCGGAGCGGTAATCTATGTCGCAGTGGGCGGCTCGGATTCTGCAGCCGGAACTATAGATGCTCCGCTGGGTACTTTATCAGGTGCTCAGAAAAGAGTAAGAGAACTTAAAGCACAGGGTATAACCGTAGCGGAAGTAGTATTTCGCGGCGGTGATTACCGCATAAATAAGGCAACCTTTACAGCGGAGGACTCCGGAAGTGAGGCTACTCCCATAGTATACAGAGCATACGAGGGCGAAACCGTTAACTTCAAAGGTTCGGTAGAACTTGATATGTCCAAAGCAACCAATGTTACAGACGAAGCACTCCTTAGCCGTATGTACGAAAAGGTTCGCAACAAGGTAGTGGAAATCGACCTCAATCATCAGGGTATTTCCCAGGGTCAGATTACCGAAATGAGAAATATTGCCACCATATATGCTTTAAATGGTGAAGATTACAATACAGTCTATGTAGACGAAGTTGAACAGCCCATTTCCCAGTGGCCAAACGGCAGAGAGTACAACTCCTGGACCAAGACACTCGACCTCTATACCATAGTGTACGAGGGAAGTAACCCCGACCGCTGGACCAAGGCAAAGGACTGGTGGATAGCATCGTTCTACGCGTGGGACTTCGGTATGTGCCGTATATCTCCCATAGAGATAAACCCCTCCAAAAAGTCCATTCAGGTAGTGAACAATGCCTCTTTCCAGCATACAAGCGGTGTTTCCAAGAGATGGAAAGCATATAACCTCATAGAAGAAATTGACCTCCCCGGTGAATACTACATCGACCGCGACAACATGAAACTCTATTTCTATCCTCCCTACACCACACAGGGAGCAAAGGTTGAGTTCTCCGTGGCACCAAACCTGCTTACTATTAAAGGACTTTCACATGTAACATTCAAGAACTTAAACTTTAAGCAGAGCAGGGGAACAGGTATAAGTTTAACAGATATTGTAAATGTAGACTTTGACGGTTGTCAGATTTCCGAAATAGGCTACAGAGCATATGTTTCCTCCGGAAGCAAGGCTGCCGTGACAGGTGATGACTACTGGCAGAAGGCATATCTCAAAATAGACGGTTCCTACGATAGCGATATCCGTAACTGTGTATTTGACAATATAGGCTCTGTAGGCATCTACATAACCGGTGCTGGTAATGTTGATACATTGGCTCCCGGTAACAATATAATAGAAAACAACATCATATCCAGATGTAATCAGCGTTCCATTCCCGATGGTGCCATGCTTCTTTCCGGTTGCGGCAACATAGCACGCAACAATCACATAGGCGACAGCGCTCAGCACGCAATCTACCTCTTTGGTAATGACCACCTCGTAGAGGACAACGAAGTCTACTCCGTTCTCCGTGAGGTTGCCGATGCAGGTGCTATCTATCAGGGAAGAGCCAACATTCAGCGAGGCTCTGCAGTAAAGAGGAACTTTATCCACGACATCTGGCCTGCAGACTCCCGTCTTGTTACAGGTACCTGTGCACTCTATGTGGATGACGGTCAGCAGGGTCTTACCTTTGAAAACAACATCGTATTAGGTGCTCAGAACGCCTACAACTCCAACGGCGGTGCCGCTATGAAAATTCACGGCAATGTGTTTGTAGATGCTACAAACTCATGGGTATTCCACTACTTCCCCGGTAACACAGGTGATGTGGTTCGTTCCACCAACTATGATACTTCAAAGCATGCCGACACCATGGATCAGATGATAAACGATGTTGCGGATATTGAACTGTACAAGAAACACTATCCCGATTTTGCAGACTGGATTAAAACAAGCAAAAACCCAAAATCATACACAGACTTTGACGGCAATATCGCAGTAAACTGCGTAAGAAACGACCGTATAGCAGAGGACGACCTCAAGTATTCCAACATAGGCTACAACCCCACACACTATACCAAGGACATATTCGTAGACCCTGAAAATATGGACTACCGTATCAAGTCCGACTCCATAGCAGCACAGGAGATTGACTGCCTGCTTACAGACGCAAACTTCGATATGGATAAGATAGGTCTTCAGAGGGATGTTTCCTTAAATGAGAATACTGCTCCGTTCCGTCTTCTCTATCCTCACAACGGCTCCAATGTGTCTGCAAACGGTCTTCAACTTTACTGGCAGGATGCTTTCCTTGCAGACCGTTACATTGTGACTATTGCTACAGACCCCAATTTTAACAATATCGTTAAGGAAGAGGAAATCAAGCACAATATTTACGATGTGGAAGGTTTAACTCCCAGAACTACCTACTACTGGAAAGTCAGAGCAAAGAACACCTCCAGAGAACTCGGTGCAACCTGGGAAGATGCAAGTGCGGTGTATTCTTTCACCACAAGTCTCTATGAGCCCATATCCACTCTTGAATTTGAGTCTGCACAGAAAGTAGTGGCAGAATCCATAAAAGGTGTGGTAGAGGGAACAGAGGCAGGAACATTCAAGGTTGGCACTGTAGATTATATAAAAAATTACATAAACAAAACAAAAATTCTTGCAGGTCTCGGACTTGGCAGATATTCTCAGGCGGCACTTGATGCACGTTCGTCGGCAATACTCAACTACTTCAACGACAAGTCTCTCATAAACAGAGGTTATGTTGATTTGTTGAATTATGCGGATTCTTCCAAGTGGATGCCCAACATGACAGTAACAGGCAATTCTCTTGCAAATATTTCACCCAATACCACCGACTTTAATGTTGCGGGAAGCAGTGCGTTGTCGAAACTTTCCGGTTCGGTTATATACTGTTTTGATATGCAGTTGGATTATACCACACCCGAAGAGAACTGGGCTTCCTTTGGTCTTTCGGTTAACCCCAGTGCAATACAGTATGTTTCCACCAACAGAGGTTACTACTTTGTTATAAAAAAGGGTATGATAGAAATGCAGAAAGCCTCGGGTAAATCCGCAGGTATTCTGGAAACAGCAGAACTTGACATAGTAGACGGCAAACCCCACAGAATGGAATTCGGTATTGTAAATACACCCATAGGTTGCCACATAATTCTGAACATCGACGGAAACAAGGTGTTTGACTATTCCGACACCACAGACACAGCACCCTACGACCTTGGACTTGAATTTTCCTGCATGGCTCGTAATGGTGACAAGATTACATTTACCCGTTCCGAAAGCATACCGGATTCCTCCGTTTTTGCCTCCTTGCAGAGAAAGGCAGATTACATGGCGGCAAAGAGTGTTCTTGCAACATTCCCTGCAGAGGGTGTAAGGGTTATAGCACCCGGTGTGAGCAAGGTTCTGGGACCCGAGGGAGTGTTTGATGTATCCCACGCAATGCCCGAAACCAAAGACGGCAAGTTTATGATGCCAATAGATGCAGTTGCAAAACTCATGGGTGCAACACTTTCCGGCGGTACAATTTCTTCCGAAAAGGGAAGCATAATCTTTACCGATGGTATTGACGGTGCATACATGAAAAACGGCACTCTCATGGTGCCTGTAAGCGATGTTGCAGCAGCCTTTGGCGTAAGTTACATCGAAGATTGGCTGGGAGGCAGAGTTCTTCTTATCGACTCCGGTGAAATCAACGCTGCAAACCAGAGCAAAGAAATCAATAGTGCTCAGGCTATAACAGAGTATCTGATTTCCGCATATCCCAATGAAAAAGATGTGTACTTCAAAGATTTTGAATAATTAACGTAAAAAACACAGCATATGCCAAAAGCATATGCTGTGTTTTCTATCGGTCAAGTGTACTTTTTTAAACACAAGGGGACGGTTCTCTTGTGTTATTGTATTCTAAATGATTTTTGCAGTCAAATATTTTTCAATTTCGCTTACAAAACATTCTGCTTCTTCGACTTGTTTTACAACATCATCTTTTGGTACTACATAAAAATCTTCGTAGTCACTGTCGGTTCGCATGTCAAAGGCTGATTTGATGATATTTGACATTTCTTTGCTATGCACGTAAATACACACCCTCTCTTGCAACATTCGTATAATATGGAAGAACATCTCCGTACTTTTCAAAAGTGAACTTATCCTGTAATTTTAGCGATAAAAGAACGTCATATTTTAAATCAATATCACTTGCAAAATCGGAAACTGTCCGTCTGTATTTTGCAAGTTCATTTTTGTCAAGATCAACCAGAGCCATAACATCAATATCTGACTCAGAATCATAATCACCCCTGGCATAAGAACCGTAAAGAATGACATTCTCAAGTTTTTCGCCAAAAATCTTTTTAAGACCGGTATGTGTTTCTTTTAATAGAATTTCAAGAGTATTCTCAATATACATAAGTTCACCTCCGAATTTAATTATATTGTAACATGTGTCGAAATAAAAATCAATATCATTGTATTATTCTTCGTATTTTGTCTGTTGCAAATTTTCACATAGTCAAGTGTACTTTTTTTATAAGGTTTTGCACTTTTTTTATGTGTTTTTGTGTAAATATTTACAATGCTTTTATTGGTTTGCTATAATCAATATGTATCTTTAGTGAAGGAATGTATATTATTCACTTCGGTGTTTATATAAATTTTTATTACAATAAAGGAGAGATTTTTATGACAAGAAAACTCATTGCAATGCTCTTGTGCGTTATGATGATTGCAAGCGTCGTAACCATACCTGCATTTGCAGACGAAATCAGTTATGCAGATTATGTTCCCGGTCCAAAGCCTGAGAGCATGCTTACTGCACCCGGAACAGCAGGAGATTCTGCTAAGTTCCAGTATTTTGTTGATAACGGCGATCCCAAGACAAAACTTGGACACAGTTGGGCAGGTCAGTATTTTAATGTAAACTCCCTCATAGAGTATGACGGTACCACCACCGTTGGCAGAAACTCCTATATGCTCTGCGGTGCTCGAATTTATGATGAAATTCTTACCACTCCCGCTCAAATGGATACAAATTATGTTGTAAGTTTTTGGGTAAAGAATTTAACACCCGAATACGAAACCAAGGTAAACTTTGCTCCTACAGTGTACAAGAGAGATTCTATTTCTCAGTATACCAAGGAGTATGGTGAAGCAGGTATGACATTAGTTGGCGAAGACTGGCAGGAATTCAAAGGTACTCTCAGTATCGGTTCCGCTCTTGCAGGCAGAGAAAGTCAGCCGCTTCCCATGTTCGCTATTGGTTTATCCACACAGTCGCTCACAGGTACAGGTGCCAGATTCAGTTACAATGCCGAAGGCACACAGAAGATGTATCTTGCAGTAGAAGAGGCTTATGACATTACAAACGAGCGTACATCCGCTTCTTCAATACTTACAACCAAGAATCCTGCAACTTTCAAGGCGCAGATTGTCAACCAGATTGGTCTTCCCGGTTATATCAGCCAGGGTACATTCACATGGCAGGCATTTGCTGTTTCCGATGCAGACAGATTAGAACCCGTCTCCGGATTTACCTTTACAGGCGGTTCCGATGTTACAGTTACCGTAGACAATACTGTTGAACCCGGTGAATACGTAATCGTTGCATACAACACAGAAAAAGGCTGGGCAAAGGGTGCTTCTATCACAGTAGATACTCCCAGTCCTTATCTCGATTACACAGTAGGCGATATGCCCGCTAACCTTATCAATTCTCAGACCGGTTCGGGTGCATCTTCCAGTAATCTTCAGTATTTTTATATGCCCCCTACAAATTCGGCTTTCGCTAATTACGGTAGTGTGACATGGCCGGGCTGGAAACATATAGCCGTTAAAGATGCCAAGGATTACGACAACGGAGTTACCAAAGCAGGTTTGGCAGGAGGTACATATCTCATTGGTCCTTATGTGCATGATAAAATTATGGACCCAGAGGCTGTGACCAATGGTAAGAAATATGTTGTTAGTTTCTATGCAAAGGCATCTGAAGGTAAAGATGGTATCGTTCGTGATACAAAGGTAAACTTTATGGTCAGAGACTTTAGAAACGCTGCCAATGTCTACACCAGCGAATACGGTACTTCGGGTATGGACGTTTCCACAGACTGGAAACAATTTAAAGGTACATTCAAGTTGGAAGCAGCCAAAAATCCGGGTAATAGAAGTGCCATTTCTACATTGGGTCTGTCTGCTGATGCACCTGCGGGTACCGGTGTTACAATAAGTGACGGTCTCAACGGCGAACCCGGAAAAGTTTACATTGCAGAAGAAGTTGCATACGACATTACAAATACAATTACTTCCGGTTCTGCTACATTCAGAGCAGGTGAAGGTGCTTCCTTTGCGGCCGCTGTAGTTAATCAGATTGGTCTTCCCGGTTACCTTGACCAGAACTTCACATGGAAGGTTCTTGACAAAGAGACAAGAAAGATTGAAGTTGAAGGCGCAACCATCACAGCACAAGGTGGCGTTGCAACTCTTACAACCACCAAGGCAACAGTTCCCGGTGAATATGTAGTTGTTGCATACAACGAAGAAAACCAGATGGCAAAAGGTGTTAACATCACCATTACTGAGCCCAACTACTATGAGGACTATGTTGCAGGCGAAATGCCCGAAAATATTATTACATATGTGGCAAATTCATGGAATCAGTACCATCAGGAATCTGATGCAACTGTTGCCAAGAGATCATATCAGACAACAAAAGAATATATGTCCTGGAGTGTAGTTGGTGACTACGACGGAACCACCACAATCGGCAAAAAGGCTTCATCAAACTACTTGCCCGGCGGTTTTATTAACAGTGTTATGACTTCTACCAAAAATGGAATACTCAAACATGCTGCAGAATATGATAAAACCTATGTAATGAGTTTCAATGCAAGAAACAATACGGAACATAATGCTAAAATAAATGCAGCATTTCTTGAATGGGGTGTTTACAACAAGACTCCTGCAGAAGGAAGTTCATATAATATGCAGTACACCAAGGAATACGGAAAGGGCGGTCTTGAACTTGTCGGCACAGATTGGAATGAGTTCAAAGGCACAGTAAAGATCAATCCCAAAAACATTACAAGCGCTACCAATGCTCCCTGGCTCCAGATAGGTTTTTCAGTTGATTGCTTAAAGGGTACAGGTGCAGATTTCAGATACTCTGATTTATACCTTGCAGAAGAAGTTGCATACAACATCACCAACACTCTCACAACAGGTTCTAAAGACATGACTGAAGGCAGCGCTGCTACATTCAAGGCAGAGGTTGTTAACCAGATTGGTCTCCCCGGATATATAGACCAGGATATCGAATGGAGAGTAATGGACAAAGCAAGAGAAGACGACATCAACGGATTTGAAATATCCGCTAACGGCTCCACCGCTACTATTACAGTAAACGGCGCTGCAGCAGG
Source organism: Clostridia bacterium (assembly GCA_045578205.1). Taxonomy (GTDB): domain Bacteria; phylum Bacillota; class Clostridia; order UMGS1810; family UMGS1810; genus RGIG8748. The sequence goes on from JAZNJU010000082.1 coordinate 25,876, forward strand.
TACCTACGATGTTGTTGCTTACAATCCTGAAAACAAGATGGCAAAAGGCTTTGAAATCACAGTTACCGATGCTGTAGAAGAAGTAACAGAAATCACTGTTAATATGGAAACTGCAGGCAAGTTTACTCTTAACAATGTTAAGGTAGAGGATACAGATGCTCAAAACGTATTTGTTGTAGTTGCAAGTTACAACGGCAACAAACTCGAAGATGCTTCCAAAGCATATGCTCCTGTTTCAGACGGTGTTGCTGAACTTGCAGAATCTATCACAATCAATGCAACAGCAGGCAACAAGGTAAGAGTATTCATATGGGATGGTCTTACACCTATCAAACTCGCAAATGGCGTAGTTGCAGAGTTTACAAGATAAATCTTTCCAACCTAAAATAAAGAAAAGGAGTTCCTGCGGGAACTCCTTTTTGCTACCAACACAATCAAACACAAGGGGACGGTTCTCTTGTGTTGCATGATTTGGTGTAAAAACAAAAAATGTATTGATATAATACATGTGGACCATAAAAAATAGAAAATCAAAATTCAATGTGATATAATGTTTTTTGCGGAAAACATAGCACAGAAAGGAATTTTGATTTTCTATGAATATTTTAACACAAAGAGCAAAGAAA
>JAZNJU010000083.1:0-6770 GCA_045578205.1 Clostridia bacterium
GGCGGTGAAGCAAACGTTGCAGTATCTGTAGCAAACTACGGCATGCAGGCTTGCTTTGTTACAAAACTTCCCGAAAACCCCATCGGCGATGCTTGTCTTGCACAACTTCGCAAGATGAATGTGTGCACAAAGCACATTGCAAGAGGCGGCGAAAGACTCGGTATATACTTTGCAGAAAAGGGTGCATCACAGAGAGCATCCAACGTTGTTTATGACAGAGCACATTCCTCCATTGCTACAGCAAGTCCCGAGGATTTCGACTGGGTTGCAATTTTTGATGGTGCAGACTGGTTCCACTTCACAGGAATCACTCCCGCTATAAGCGACGAGGCTGCTGAAATCTCTCTCATGGCTTGTAAGAAAGCAAAGGAAATGGGTGTTAAAATCAGTTGCGACCTTAACTTCCGCAAGAAACTCTGGACCAGCGAAAAAGCAGGCAGAGTTATGGGCGAACTTTGCCAGTATGTGGATGTACTTATTGCAAACGAAGAAGATGCAGAAAAGGTATTCGGCATCAAAGCAGCCGCTACAGACATTACATCAGGCGAACTTTCCGACGAAGGTTACAAGGATGTTTGCAAGCAACTTGTTGAAAGATTCGGTTTTGAAAAAGTTGCAATTACCTTGAGAGAATCCATCTCCGCTTCTGTAAACAACTGGGCAGCGCTTCTCTATGACGGCGGTGAATTCTACAAGTCCAAAAAGTACACAATGAACATTGTAGACCGTGTTGGCGGCGGCGATTCTTTCGGAGGCGGACTTATCTATGCAATCCTTTCCGACTATTCCAGCCAGGATGTAATCGAATTTGCAGTTGCGGCATCATGCCTCAAGCACTCCATCGAGGGTGATATGAACCTCGTATCTCTTGCTGAAGTTAAGAACCTTATGAAGGGAGACGGCTCAGGAAGAGTACAGAGATAATTAAATATAAGCACATTAAACGGAGTTGCATCGGCAACTCCGTTTAATAGTTTACAAGACAGTTTTTTTGTTGTACAATAAACTACGGAGGTGTTTTGTATGAAACTCGGAGTTTTCATTATGCTTAGAAAAAACATGGACATAGATGCAAAGTTCAAAGAGTTGAGTGACATGGGATTTACCACTTGTCAGTTAAACAGTTGGAATATGTCTCATTGCACGGAAGATGCGGCTTTCAGCATAAAGCAAGCAGCAGAAAAATACGGTATAACAATAACTGCATTCTGGTGCGGTTGGTCAGGTCCTGCTGTGTGGGATTTCTACTCGGGACCGCACACTCTCGGTCTTGTGCCCGAAGAACACAGGACGTACCGTATTGAAGAACTTAAAAAAGGCTCGGATTTTGCAAAACTTCTCGGTGTGGAAGATGTAATTACCCACGTTGGATTTCTGCCCGAAGTCCCCACCACAACCGAGTATCACAAACTCATTTGTGCAATTTCCGAAATAGCAGGGTACATGAAAGAAAACGGACAGTATTTCCTTTTCGAAACAGGTCAGGAAACTCCCGTAACACTTCTTCGCACCATAGAAGATGTCGGATTAGATAACCTTGGCATAAACTTAGACCCTGCAAACCTTGTGCTGTACGGCAAGGCAAACCCAGTGGACGCACTGGATGTATTCGGAAAGTATGTGCGCGGAATTCACGGTAAAGACGGAATGTATCCCACAGACGGTAAAAATCTCGGTGCCGAAGTTCGCCTGGGAGACGGAAAGGTTAATTACCCCGCATTTATCGCAAAATTAAAAGAAATCGGCTATGACGGTGCCATAACAATCGAACGCGAAATTTCGGGTGAGGAACAAATAGCCGACATAAAATACGCAAAAGAATATCTTGAAAAACTCATATAAAGGGGGTAGTTTTGTGCTGAAAGTAGGTCTTATAGGTTGCGGAGGAATGGGAAGCAAACACGCAAAATGCTATGCGGTACTGCCCGAAAATGCGCGTATTGTTGCCGTGGCAGATGCAGATTTCAAAAAGGCAGAAAAGGTATGTAAACTTTTTGAGGATGCAAAAATCTATTCCGACGGATTTGAAATGATAGAAAAAGAAGAGTTGGACATAGTTGACATCTGTCTTCCTACATATCTGCATACAAAATATGCCGTCAAAGCAATGGAAAAAGGTATTAATGTATTCATTGAAAAGCCTGTTTGCTTAAGCGAAGACGAGGCAAAACTTCTCCTTGAAACCGAAGAAAAAACCAAAGTCAAAGTCGGTGTGGGTCACGTAATCCGTTTCTGGGATGAGTATATGTGGCTGAAAGAGGCCAAGGACAACAAAACCTACGGCAAACTTCTTGGCGCACAGTTCCAGCGCCTTTCCGAAAATCCTTTCTGGGGTTGGGAAAACTGGTATAACGACCTTGAAAAAAGCGGAAGTGCTGCATTGGATTTGCACATACACGATGCTGATTTTGTGCGCTATCTCATGGATGGCGAACCCGACGAAATAATCTCAAGAGCCACAAGGAACAGCGAGGGCGAACTCCAGGAAATCAATGTCTTCTATACATACGGTGATGTTCTCATAAGCGCAGTAGGCGTGTGGGATTTGCCCAAAAACTATCCTTTCGACATGTGTTTCAGGGTCAAGTTTGAAAAAGCAACTGCCGTGTACGAAAAAGGCATTTTTACTCTTTATCTTGCAGACGGCACAAACAAAATCATTAACTTGCAGAAAGAGACATCTTCCGAAGAAGACCCCGAGATAAATGTGAGCAATGTCGGCGCATACGAAAGGGAAATATGCGAATTTGTAAACTATGTAAATGGTGTTGAGGGTGCTGCAACAGCATCGCTTACCGAGGCTGTAAATTCCGCAAGGCTTGTGTGGAAAGAGATAGAAATTGCAGGCGGAAAAAGAATATAAGTTTAATGAGTGCAGATGTGGATTGTTTCCTGTTTACTGCACTCTTTTTATTTGACAATTATCACAAGTAGGATTATAATAATACCATAATGTTTTATAAGGGGGAGAATTGCCGTATGAAACTTCAGAATCTGCATACACACACGATATACTGCGACGGTGCCAACACGCCCGAAGAACTGGTTTTGTCGGCAATAGACAAAGGATTTTCCTCGCTTGGATTTTCGGGTCATTCTTACATGAGTTTCGACCCCAAAACAGGCATGGACCCCAAAGACGATATGTCATACAAAGAAAACATCAAAGAGTTAAAATGTAAATATAAGGATATTATAGATATATACACAGGTCTGGAATTTGAACTTTTTTCCGACCACGAAATAAAGGATTATGACTATGTAATAGGTGCCTGCCACTATCTCAAAATAGGCGGAGAGCACGTGCTTGTAGACAGGAGTCCCGAGGGTATGCAAAGAGCCATAGATACTTACTTTGGCGGGGATGCCCTCAATATGTGCAAAGAGTATTACCGTACGTTTGCAGAGCATTGCTCAAAAATGACTTTCGACATAATAGGTCATTTTGATGTTATAACACGAAATCATGCAAATGTCAGGCTTTTTGACACAAACTCGCCAAAATACCGCACATACGCATTGGAAGCGGCACACGCCATAAGCGAAAAGAACAAGGTATTTGAAATAAACACGGGAGCGATAGCACGTACAGGCAGGAAAACACCTTATCCGCAGGAGTTTATCCTGAAAGAACTCATAGACGCAGGATGTATATTCACGATAAGTTCCGACTGTCACAGCGCGGAAAATCTGGATATTCACTTCAAAGAGAGTTTTGAACTTCTGAAAAGTCTCGGTGTAAAAGAATATGCTTATTTCACGGGAAAAGGGTTTGAACTTTATCCCATTGATATATAGAAATTAAGAGGTGACACACTTTGAAAATAATAGTTGTGGGTATGGGAAAAATCGGTCACAAACTGGCTGGACTTCTGAGCACTGCAGAAGGCCATGAAATTACCGTAATAGATACCGTTGCCGAAAGATTACGGGACACGGTAAATGAATTTGACATAATGGGTGTAGCAGGAAGCGGAACAGATGTAGAAGTTCTCACCGAAGCGGGGGTTTCCGAAGCAGACCTTGTAATAGCGGTTACAGGTTCCGATGAGGTCAATCTTCTCACTTGCCTTATTGCCAAAAAGTTGGGCAACTGCGAAACTATAGCAAGGGTCAAGAAACCCGAATATGTTAAGGCGCTTCACACCATAAAAGATGACCTTGGACTTGCCATGGTTGTAAACACACAGCGAGCCTGTGCTCAGGAAATTGCAAGGGTATTGCGTTTTCCCTCTGCAATACAGATAGACACATTCTCAAAGGGCAGAGTGGAAATTCTCAAATTCCGCATACCCGAAGCCTCTCCTGTAAGCAATGTACGGCTTTGTGAAATAGGCCGCAAATTAAACTGTGACATTCTCATCTGCGGTGTTGAACGCGAAAACGAGGCATTTATCCCCGACGGTAATTTTGAACTCAAAGCGGGGGATCTTGTAAGTTTTGTGGCAACTCCCAAGAATGCAACAGACTTTTTCAAAAAGATTGGCATCAAGACAAACAGTGTAAAGGATACGCTCATAATCGGCGGAAGTGAAACTGCATATTATCTTTCCCAACTTCTCATTCAGTCGGGCATAAAGGTAAAGATCATAGAGCAAAGCACAGCAAGATGTGAGCAACTTTGTGAACTTCTTCCCAAGGCAACCGTAATAAACGGAGACGGCACAGACACCGAACTTCTTGGTGAAGAGGGTCTCAAGCGTTATGAATCCGTTGTGGCACTTACCAATATAGACGAAGAAAATATTATGTTTTCTCTTTTTGCTGCAACCCAAACAGAGGGTAAACTTGTTACAAAAATAGACCGTATTGCCTACGACAATGTAATAGGAAGTTTGGGATTGGATACTATTGTAAATCCCAGCAACATCGCCGCAGAGCATTTAGTCCGTTTTGTCCGTGCAAAGGACAACAGTCTGGGCGGTAATGTTGAAACAATACATCTCATATTAGATGGCAAGGCAGAGGCGCTTGAGTTTGTTGTGGATGCCCGCAATCCTCTGGTAGGCAAGACACTCATGGAAATTTCACTAAAGAAAAATGTTCTTATTGCTTCCATCAACAGAGGCGGTCAGATTATCATTCCCCGAGGTAAAGATTCAATCTTGTCGGGCGACAGTATAATCATTGTTACAACACAACATGGTGTAAAGGATATTAAAGAGTTTTTGAGGTAATACCGTATGAATCTTAAATTAGTTGCCCACACCCTGGGCAGGGTTGTAAGCCTGGAAGGTATATGTATGGTTCTCTCCCTCGTTTGTTCATTTCTTGTTGGTGACGGACAGCACATTACATTCCTTATTTCCATTGCAATATGCTTTGCTGTGGGGATACCTTTATCGTATATAAAACCAAAGGAAAAACGCCTCTTTTCAAGAGATGGCTTTGCCACAGTTGCACTGAGTTGGATTTCGCTCAGTATTTTTGGTGCCATACCTTTCATCGTGTCGGGCGTTATACCCAACTTTATAGATGCTTTCTTTGAAACTGCATCGGGTTTCACTACCACCGGTGCATCCATATTAAAGGATGTGGAGATTGTTCCCAAATCCCTTTTGTTCTGGCGCAGTTTCACCCATTGGATAGGGGGCATGGGAGTAATAGTATTCCTTGTTGCCATACTGCCTCTTTCGGGCGGAAGCAATATGCACCTTATGAAAGCAGAAAGCACAGGTCCGTCGGTGGGAAAACTTGTTCCCAAGGTAAAGTCAACCGCCAAAATACTCTACACCATATATTTTGGCATAACGGTAACTTTGCTTGTACTTCTCCTGTGCGGCGGAATGAATCTTTTTGAGGCTCTTTGCACCACATTCGGTGCAGTCGGTACGGGTGGTTTTGGTTTTAAAAACAGCAGTATGGCAGAGTGTTCAACATATATACAGGTGGTAGTTACTGTATTTATGATGCTTTGCGGTATCAATTTTTCCGTGTACTATCTCATACTTATGCGAAAGTTTTCTTTGGCTTTCCGCTCAACGGAAATGTGGACATACCTTGGAATTATTGCAGTTTCGGTTATTGTTATAACATTTAACTGTATGCCGCTTTTTGACGGATTTGCAGATGCTCTGAAACACAGTGCATTTCAGGTGAGTTCCATCATAACTACCACGGGTTACACAACTGTCGATTACAACCTCTGGCCCGAACTTTCCAAGGCAATTCTTGTAATGCTCATGTTTATCGGTGCCTGCGCAGGAAGTACGGGAGGCGGTATAAAGGTCTGCAGAATACTCATGCTTGTAAAGAGTATCTTCAAAGAAATCAAAATTGCATCTCACCCCAAGAGCACTCATAAAGTTATTTTGGACGGAAGAACAGTAGAGCACGAAACAGTAAGAAATGTCAATGTTTTCATGGTTTCATACCTTGTCATATTTGCCTTTTCCGTGCTCATAATAAGCATAGACAATTTTGATTTCACTACCAATTTCACGGCGGTTACCGCAACCATCAACAATATCGGACCCGGACTTGCAGGTGTGGGTCCCACAAGCAATTTTTCGGGATATTCCAATCTGTCCACTTTGGTACTTGCTTTTGATATGTTAATAGGAAGACTTGAGATTTTCCCCTTGCTTGTACTGTTTTCACCCCAGGCGTGGAAGAAATAAAAAAATTTCAAAAATGTATTGATATAATACATGTGGACCATAAAAAATAGAAAATCAAAATTCAATGTGATATAATGTTTTTTGCGGAAAACATAGCACAGAAAGGAATTTTGATTTTCTATGAATATTTTAACACAAAGAGCAAAGAAA